>NZ_JBMPPH010000036.1:0-46411 GCF_049340285.1 Undibacterium sp. SXout20W
CGGCATCATCTGCTTAAGGATGGCCTCCTTGCGTTCTGCTGGATAACGATTCACTGCATGTCTTTACTCCGCCCCAATACGGTTGATGTGAATTAATTGACGCGACATCTATCCTGACATAGGGGGCGTTCATGAATCAACCTCCTCTTCAATTTATGTCCTGAATTAAGAATTTTACTGTTCTTACTGTTTTACTATTTTTGCTATTCAAAGATGTGCAACGCAATTTGCATGGCGAATACGACTATTTCAGAATCATTAAAAAAAATATGACCAATCAATGAACGTTAACAATAGCATTACTCCGCAGAACCCAACCAAAAAGCGAAACATGCCTAAACATACCAAAGTTCAAGGACAATGACAATTGAGATGGGTCGCATGCGTTCGATCTTCGTACCGTGAGCAAAGTCACTTTTCAGACAAAATGCCGAACGCCGTAACCGCAGACAAATCTTAGCGTCAGCGACCGGGCATCTGCAATGACTGGCAAGGCTAAAACTCGTCCCATTCGTCAGGAGACATCACATCGCTTGAGGTCTTGGTATTGGAATTGATATTGGCAAGTCGTTTAATTTTTTTCACTGATGGAACAAGTCGCTCACTTTGCGAGGTTTTCTTAATCAAAGGAACGACCTTGGACTGATCTGTTCTGCGTCTTGCCAGATGCTCAGACTCGGATATCGTTGACGTATTTTGTTGACCAACCAACTGAAAAGTACGGACCAGATCACTCAGGTTATCCGCTTGATTTTGCAATGCTGAGGCGGCCGCTGCCGCTTCTTCAACCAGTGCGGCATTTTGTTGCGTTACGTCATCCATTTGCACAATCGCTTCCTTGATTTGCTCGATGCCACTGGTTTGTTCTTGCGTTGCCAGCATTATTTCACTCATGATGCCAGTCACTTTTTGAATACTGGTCACGATTTCTTCCATTGTTTCGCCGGCCTGATCAACCAATTTGGCGCCCGTTGCGACTTTATTGACAGAGTCATCAATCAAATTCTTAATTTCTCGTGCAGCTTCAGCCGAGCGTTGCGCCAAGTTACGCACTTCAGAGGCAACTACCGCAAAACCATGCCCCTGCTCGCCAGCGCGCGCGGCTTCTACCGCTGCGTTTAATGCCAGAATATTGGTCTGAAAGGCAATCCCATCAATGACCGCAATAATATCAACGATTTTGCGAGAGGATTCGTTAATAGAACCCATTGTGTGCACTACCTCATTGACAACGGCCCCGCCCTTCACCGCAACATCCGACGCGGATTGTGCCAATTGATTTGCCTGCCGTGCGCTCTCGGCATTTTGCTTCACAGTAGAAGTTAACTGCTTCATCGAGGACGCCGTTTCTTCTAATGAACCAGCTTGCTCCTCAGATCGTGACGATAAATCCATATTACCCGTGGCTATTTGCTGCGACGCTGAAGCAATGGTTTCTGTACCAATTCTGACCATCCCAACGATGTCGGATAAACCATTGCGCATCGCATTCATCGCAAACATCAGACTGTGTTCATTACTATGGTCAAGCCGGATTTCCATACTCAAATCGCCAGCCGCAATTTTTTCAGCAATCTGAACCGCATAGCGAGGCTCACCACCTAACTGCTTGAGCAGGCTATGGATTATTAGCCATGCGGCAGCAATGCCGATCAATAATGCAAGCGCGCCAAACAACAACATCATATTTTTAGCATGCTTGTATTCTTCCTCAGCCTGTGCCGCAGCATCTCTATTTTGATCTTCTTCATCGGTAATAAATGCGTTGATTTGATCCCACCATTTTTTTTGCAATGGTCGATATTCATTTCGCAGTACCTTATAGGCGTCTTCACTATTCTTATCTAAGGCGAGCGCGGAGGCTCTTTCGATGAAGGGTTGCGCCAATGCCGCCTGTGCTTTGATCTCACTGAGCAGTTGCAACTGAACAGGCGTAGGATCAGGATCCATTTTTAACAAAGCCTCTAGTTGACTAGCTGCTTCATCATATTTAGATTTTTGTGTTTTTATCCGCTCAATCTCCAACTGCCGGCCATTGTCGTCGGCCAATAGAATCACGTTGCGGAGCGCCAGCGCTCTTTCTGTCACCGTGAGATACATGACACGCGCCAACCTGGTTTCTTCGACGTTAAACTTGACCAGTTGTTGCATGCGCTGGTGAATATGTTGCATATTCACGATACCGAAAGCTAATACCAAGGCCAAAAATCCTAACACCAAACCGAAACCCAAAATGAAACGGGACGACACCTTTGTATCTTCAATCTTCATTATTGATCCTAAAACTAGAAAATACTCATAGAGAATGAGGCAACGATTAAGGCCAAGCTCTGTTAGAAAATCGCATTGGCAACTTCTTCAAATCATCGTTTTGATCAAACTTATTGCGACGCCAGAGGCAAAATTCAATCTTAATAAAGAGACAAATTGTTGCAAAAAAGCTAGATTATTTAATAATACAGTCAACTATTTGCAATCACAACAACTAATTGCTAAAAAATAACTTTTTCTTTGCAAAATAAATATAAAGACGGTCAGACGACTAGAGTTGAGGTAAGAACAGAAAATTTGCGTCAATGCAAATGATATATAGGAGGAATTGACGAGGGAGAACGGGAGACAGCGAGAGCGGAAGAATGGAAGAGAGCAATGACAACTAACTAGCTGCAAAAATGAGTCGGTGAAAAGATGGCCGGATAAAACGACCACCTCTACGCTCAAATCACAATAGTCATATTTACAAACAGTAATGACCAAGCTCATCAACGCCTGGTCATCTAATGATGAGTCCAAATAATTTCTAAATATTACACATTAAACTCGTATGCCATACAAATATGAGCAATGCCTGCCTCCATGAAGATGTCACCATTTCGGGCAAACCCTTCCCTTGCATAAAATGGCTCAGCGGACTGTTGCGCATTTAATTGGACTAACTTATCGCCACGTAACTTCGCCTGTTCCATCAGTGTTCGCAAGATGTCCGCGCCAACACCCGAATTGCGAGCGCTGGCCATGACTGCCATGCGACCGATATGACCATCTGGCAATAGGCGTCCAGTACCAACAACCTGCTGTTGGGCGTCGTAGGCGACGGCGTGTAAACATTGGGCGTCCATGGCATCCCACTCCAATTCAGCAGGGATTTTTTGCTCTACAACAAAAACGGCATATCTGACTGCCTGGGCATCTTTTTGTAGACTCGCCCAATCACCCAACACAATGCTTGTTCCTGATTTTAATATTGCCATGTTAATTACCTCCAGTCGGCCTGACTTTTTCCAAGCCGCTAATTATCTCACGCCACGTGTCAGGTACAGCAACCCCTTTACGAAGTCCGGTATCGGCATAGACGTACACCAGCTCACCAGAGACTAAATGTTCGTCGTGACGAAATATTTCTATTAAAAATTGCATAGAAGAATGACCAAGCTTGCTGCATCTGACGCCAATTTCTAATACATCATCAAAACGTGCTGGAGAAAAATATTCTACCGTCGCTTTGCGGGCAAACAGCTCGCGCCCTTCTGCCGCCTGCTCCACCACATTTGGCAAGCCAGATGCGCGCCAATATTCAGTAAAAGCAACGTCAAAATAATTGAGATAATTCCCATTGAAAACAATGGCTTGCATATCTACTTCTGACCAACGTACTCGTAGAGAGTGGAAAAAAGCAAAATCAGCCTGTGCCATTGATCATCCTTTAATCAACAAGAAATTCACGAATTAATTGATTCACGCGCTCCGGCTGCTCATGAATGATCCAATGTGAACCCTCTGGAATACGTTGAATCTTCACATCATCGATAAAATTCTCGATGCCATCAAGCAAGGTTTTTGGCAGTGCCTTATCGTTTTCACCCCAGATAATCCGGGTTGGCACTTTGACATGAAAATCTGTCGGATTAAGACTTAATTGCAGTGGGCCGCGATGCGTCGCCGTCGCCGGATGTAAAGGTGAGGCACGATAATAGTTGACGCCACCTGTTAATCCCCGCGCCCAACATGCATGATAAGCGGCACGCGTGGCGTCGTTGTACCAGCTCGCATCTCCTTGTCCCATGCCATTAAAGAAACCGTCCATCAAAGCGAAATTATTTTTCGCCAGCGCTTCTTCAGAACCGGGATTACGCAACCAATTCATATATTCGCTGGCGGCTTGCTGCGCAGGATCTTTCGCCAATGCCTCCATAAACAAGTAAGGATGCGGTGAGTTAATGATAATCAGCTTTTGCACTAAGTCTGGCAAGGCAATCGCCATATTCCAACACACCGCACCGCCCCAATCATGCGCGACAATAATGGCTTTTTCATAGCCAAGATGAGCAATCAGCAAACGCAGATCATCGACAATATGACGCGCCTTGTAAGCCCCTAAATCAGACGGCATATCGGATAGATTAAACCCTCGTAAATCTGGTGCGACAGCAAAGTAATCGGATCCAAATTCTGGCAATTGTGCAGACCACTCATACCAAAACTCTGGAAAACCATGCACAAATAAAATGAGTGGCCGCCCTGCTTCGCCTGCACTGGCGTAATGCAATTGCGTGCCATTATCTAATTTGGCAAATTGGCCTGCCTTGATACTCGCGGTCATTACTGCTCTCCCTACCACTGTCGCACTAGATTAATCGAGGAATAAACTGTATTGCGTAATTTTTTGCGTCAATTTGTACTGAGCTCTACAAAATTATGCTGAGTTTTTCAGTTTTTCACGCAACATGTCACGAATGTGCGGCGCAGCTTTGTATGGATCACCGGGATTTCTTTGGAGGACAATGTCTTCCATCCGTTCCTGGACATTACTCAACGCACCAGGATGAGAGAAAATATAGAATTGTTGATTACTGATCGCTTTAAACGTATTTTCTGCCACTTCTTGCGCTGTCACTTTTCCGGAATTCACTGCCTTGTCTGACATCGCCTGTGCTGCGCGCTGGCTCGTGGTTGGGGTGTCGCCTTTGACATCATCCGGACGATTACGATGCGATTGAGAGATACCTGTCGGCACGAAATAGGGGCACAATACGGAGGCACCAATAGGCGCTTCGACGAGCTGCAAATCCTGATATAAAGATTCCGACAAAGACACTACTGCGTGCTTGGAAACGTTATAAACACCCATCGTTGGCGCGTTTAACAAGCCAGCCATCGACGCAGTATTGACGATATGACCTTCATAGTGAGGGTCTTTTTTGGCACATGCCAGCATCAGATTAGTGAAAATTCTGGTGCCATGAATTACGCCCCACAGGTTGACGCCTAATACCCATTCCCAGTCGGCCTGCGTATTTTCCCAAATCAAGCCACCAGAACCAACACCAGCATTGTTAAACACTAAATGCACCGCACCAAAGCGTTCCATTGCTGCATCAGCCAACGCTTGCACTTGTTCCGCATGACGAACATCACATAACTGCGCCACTACTTGTGCGCCTTGTTGTTCCAATTCTGCTTTCGTTTTATCTAAGGCATCTTGCTGAACATCGGCCAGTACCAGCTTCATACCCAGCCGTGCACCAATGAGCGCAAATTCCCGCCCAAAACCGCTCGCAGCGCCAGTGATCACGGCAACTCTGTCTTTAAATACTTTCATTACGTCTCCTGTTGACTATTTTTATGTTGTTTAAAGCGTAAAATTCGTGGAAAGCATTGACTAACTAAGCTTGACCAATTGCTTACCGAAATTTTGTCCCTTGAGTAAGCCAATAAATGCTTCTGGCGCACTGGCAATGCCATCAGCCACGGACTCACGGAATTTCAACTGACCACTAGCAACTTTAGCACCCAATTCCTTCAAACCTTGAGGCCACAAATCCATGTGTTCTGAGACGATAAAGCCGCGCAAAGTCAAACGCATTGTCAAAAATACCCGCGCATTTTTGATACTGATAGGTTCACCGTTATAGCCCGCAATCATGCCGCATAATGCAATCCGTCCAAACGGATTCATCCGTGCCAGACTAGCGTCAAATATTTCACCGCCGACATTTTCAAAAACGGCATCGATGCCATTGGGGGTTGCTGCTTCAAGATCGGTTTGTAACTGCCCTGCTTTGTAATCCACGCAAGCATCGAAGCCGAGCTCGTTGACGACGTAAGCACATTTATCCTTTCCACCCGCAATACCCACAACCCGACAACCCATTTGCTTTGCCAATTGCCCCACCACGCTACCGACCGCACCACTCGCGGCCGAGACCACGACTGTTTCACCTTCTTTGGGTTGCATGATTTGCGTCAGTCCGTACCATGCAGTTAAACCTGGCATACCGACTGAACCAAGGTATGCAGACAGCGGGATGTGCGTGGTGTCAAGTTTGCGCAATAAAACGCCGTCAGAGACGGCAACTTCAGTCCAACCTAACATCCCAAGTACTTTATCGCCAACGGCAAAGCGCGGATTTTTACTGGCGATGACTTCACCGACCGTGCCGCCGATCATGGTTTCGTTCAGTGGTTGCGGAGCCGCATAACTTTTGGCGTCTTCCATACGGCCACGCATGTAAGGATCGAGCGACAAGAAATGATTGCGGATCAGTACTTCGCCTTCCTTAATGTCGGGAATAGTCAGCGTTTCCAGACGAAAATTCTCGGCCACCACATTACCTTCTGGACGAGAAGCAAGGACGACACGTTGATATTGACTCATGATAAATTTCTCATTTCATTAAATGATTGGCGACGGCAGAAAAAGCACGGTAAGTAATCGCATCGCTAGCACCATTAGCGGCAACCGGATGCGACGAAAATTTGACAATGACCATCTCGGCAACCGGATCAATATAAATGCGTTGACCGTGGATACCGCGTGCCTCATAGGTTTGGTGTGCATTATGTGACACCCACCACATATCTTTGTACGAATAGCCACTCAGCAAGGGATAACCCGCTTTGACAAATTTGGCTGGATCCCCACCTTGGCGTATCTCTTGAACAACGGCGGCGGAGATCACTTGTTGATGATTATATTCACCGTTAAGGCGCATCATTTCACCGAATCGTGCCATATCACGCAAGGTCAGATTCAAACCACCACCGCCCTGCTCCGTGCCAATTCGATCAACAGAAAAGTAAGCATCATTTTCTGTGCCTAACTTTTGCCAGATCCGTTCCGACATCAAATCGGACAATGATTTTCCAGAGGCGCGGCGAACAATCCAACCCAGCACCTCGGCATTCACTGTTTTATATGCGAAACCCACATCGTGTTCGCCTTCTTTTTGCAGCTTCGTTAAAAAATCGTAGTAAGTACGTGGCCCCTGATAATCCGCAGCTATCGGCAACAAACCGCCAGCGCGCGCATAGTCCCAAATTTCTGCTTTCGGGTCAGCATATGCTTCCGAATACTTGACGCCGATTGTCATGTCCATGACTTGGCGCACGGTGGCATCACCATACGCAGAATCTTTTAGCTCTGGCACATATTTTGTCACGAGCGCAGAAGGATCTAGCTTTCCCTCAACCGCTAACATTGCCGCCATCGTACCGACAAACGACTTAGTGACCGACATCGCAATATGTGGCAAATAAGGCGTTGTAATACCAAAATATTTTTCATACACGACCTTACCTTTGTGCATCACTAACACGCTATCGGTATAGGTCGTATTCAACATACTGGCCCAGGTAGCGTCTTTTCCGTGCTCATCCTGAAATGCCACGCCATCCAGTTCGCGCGGCGCAGATGCGAGCACAGAAACATGACCGTTGCCATGCCAGAC
Organism: Undibacterium sp. SXout20W; assembly: GCF_049340285.1. Taxonomy (NCBI): domain Bacteria; kingdom Pseudomonadati; phylum Pseudomonadota; class Betaproteobacteria; order Burkholderiales; family Oxalobacteraceae; genus Undibacterium; species Undibacterium sp. SXout20W. The sequence continues at coordinate 7,728 of NZ_JBMPPH010000036.1, forward strand.
GTTTGCCGTAGGGCCGAGCTCGCGGCCGTGAGAAAACGCCCATCGCGTTTTCGGGAATTGATAATTACTGCCATTCGCAAACTGAATAATTTTATCGGCTGGAGGTGGAAAACCCTGCATCCAGGCTAGCGTTTTCGGGTCCGTCGTTGCGGGATCGGGTAAGGTCATTTGTGCGTGCGCGTTACTGATAAAAATGCTCGAAACAGCGAAGAAAATTTTACTTGCGGTGCTGATGTTGCGGCGCTGGCGCGCAGCTGTTGATTTGTTACGCTGCATGTTGTCTCCTGGTTCTATTTTTTATGAAATTTCAAACTAAACATCAAACTAAACATCAACTCAATTTCAAACGCAGAACTCTTGTGTATCACTATTTTTATGCAATCCTAATCACTACCATAAAGCTTTTTCATATTTTCACCCGATTTTAAACGTCGCAGATACTTGAACGTTCCCATCGATTTGGCAACTAAACGATCACCATTCCATACTTCGCCCTCACAAAAACACATGGTCGATGATTGATAAAACGCTTTTCCTCGTGCTTCTATCCGACCACCTGCAACACCACCTGGCTGCAGAAAACTGGTTTTCATTTCGACGGTAACAACACCTTTCAAATCCGCATGTAAAGAACGACCCGCCATCGCCATTACCACATCAAGCATAGTCATAATCACGCCACCGTGCGTGATTTGCCAGCTATTCATGTGTTTTTCGCTCAGGTCTAAGGACAACTTTGCAGTGCCGTTTTCCATTTCCAGAAATTCGACACCCAAGTCATGCAAAAATGGATTCAGTGTGGGCGATGGCTGCGGCAAGCCGATCTGTGGAGACGTAGTTGGCTCCATGATTACACCGCCGACACACCGCCATCAATCGCCAGAGTCTGCCCCGTGATGTGTTTGCCAGCGTCGGAGGCAAACAATAAAGTGGCACCTTTCAGATCTTCGTCATCGCCAATACGCTGCAGCGGTGCTTCTTTGGAGAGTTTTTCTTCGCCCAAATGATCAAGAATCCCTTTCGTCATTTTTGAAGGAAAAAATCCGGGTGCAATCGCGTTGACAGTGATTCCATGAACACCCCATTCGCCAGCGAGCGTACGCGTAAAATTGATGACTGCGGCTTTCGACGTATTGTAGGCAATCGTCTGCATGGTGCCTGGCGCGTTTCCGGCAAGGCCAGCAATCGACGCGATATTGATGATACGACCAGATCGACGCGGAATCATTGAACGTTTTCCAACAGCTTGCGATAGCAAAAAGATGCTGCGGATATTTAAATTCATGACCTTATCCCATGCTTCAACGGGATAATCTTCCGCCGGAGCCCCCCAAGTAGCGCCAGCATTATTGATCAAAATATCGATATGTCCGAGCTTTTCCAGAGCGCCGTCGAGTAAGGTAGTTACCGCGGATTCTTTTGACAAATCTGCGGCGATTGCAGTGGCCTGAATACCACGGCTTTGCAGGTGTGCAACGGCTTCATCCAAATCAGCCTGTTTGCGCGCTGAAATGACAATCTGTGCGCCCTGCTCACCCAAGGCTTCAGCCATCTGCAAACCTAGTCCCCGCGAACCACCGGTAATCAATGCCGTTTTGCCGTTGAGATTGAATAATTCCTGAACTGTGCGCACTACTTTCATTTTATGGTCTCCAATTTATTATTTTAATATGATGAATTTCTGCCGTATTTAAAAAACCAGGGGAGTATGTAGCAAAATAACCACTTATATCCTTATTAAATCAAAGATAAAAAAAGGTACTCCCACCCAGTATTATTTAAATCTAAAAACTAATTTCAAAACCAACTATCTTTCATCTCGTAGGTTGTGACGTCGATATTGCCGAGCAAATCAAGCTGTGGATGTACCTTAGGCAACTCCCAATTAAAAAAGTACTTACATGCTTGCAGTTTACCGGCGTAAAAATCTGCATCATGGTGAGCTTCTTTTCCAAGGCACAGCAACGCTTGCTCCAACCAGATCCAAGCGACGACGGCATGTCCAAATACCTCAAGATAAGCCGATGCGTTTGCCAGGGTTTTATTGGTATCCCCGCAGGCGTGCAGTTGCTTGGTGACTTGTGCCAGACGCTGTAATACTCTGGCTAATGCTTTACCGTATTCGACTAATTGAGGGCGATTTGCGGCCAGACGCAAGGTCTTATGCATTAATTCGCCGATCGCTTCTAACGCCGCGCCATCGTGCATGACAACTTTTCTGCCGAGCAGATCCAACCCTTGTATTCCATGGGTTCCCTCATGGATAGGGTTAAGGCGGTTATCCCGATAAAATTGTTCGACATTGTATTCACGCGTGTAACCGTAACCACCGTGCACTTGAATGGCGAGATTATTCGCTTCGAGACACCATTGTGATGGCCAAGATTTGGCAATGGGTGTCAAAATTTCTAAAATCATGGATGCATGTTGGCGCGCTTCCGACGTTGTGCCAGTGCGCTCCTCATCCACCAAACGTGCACAATACAAGGTTAATGCAAGCCCACCCTCGACGTAGGATTTTTGCGCCAACAACATACGTTTGACATCGGTATGTTCAATAATAGGCACTTGAGGCGCTGCAGGATCTTTATTCAGCGGCGCACGTCCCTGTGGACGATTGCGTGCGTAATCGAGAGAGTGCAAATAGCCAGTATAACCAAGCATCACGGCCCCTAACCCCACACCAATCCGCGCCTCGTTCATCATATGAAACATATTAGCCAAGCCACGATGCAGAGTACCTACCAGATAACCGACTGCACCTGCCTTGCCCAATGGTTTAAATTTACCTTCACCAAAATTGAGTAAACAATTTGTCGTACCGCGATAACCCATTTTATGATTAAGGCCAGCTAACACGACATCATTGCGCTCACCGCATGAGCCATCAGCATTGAGCAAATATTTAGGTACGATAAACAGGGAAATCCCTTTTACACCGGGGATTAATTGACCGTGTTCATCAGGCACTTTGGCGAGCACCAGATGCACAATGTTTTCCGACAATTCGTGTTCACCGGCGGAAATCCACATCTTATTGCCGGTCAACCTGTAAGTACCATCTTCTTGTGGCTCGGCACGCGTAACGATATCCGACAAACTAGAACCTGCTTGTGGCTCAGACAAACACATCGTCCCGAAAAAACGGCCTTCAAGCATCGGCTTAACGAATAACTCAATTTGTTCAGGCGTGCCGCATTTCAGCAAGGTATTGGCATTACCTATCGTTAAAAACGGGTAAGACGCCGTACCGACATTGGCACCTTTAAAATAGGCAAACCCAGCCTTCTCGACGACGCAAGGCAACTGCATACCACCAAATTCAAAATTTTGACCTGCCGCCAACAAGCCAGCGTCACAAAAGGCGTTTAAAGCCTGTTTCACCTCTGGAATCATGTGCACAACGTCGCCATCGAAGTGCGGCTCGTTCTGATCGTTCTTTTTATTATGGGTCGCAAATAAATCTGTCGCGATTTGTTCACACGTATCTAATGCAGCGTTAAACGTTTCACGATTGTGGTCTTCAAAGCGCGGACGTTGGTTCAACGTTTCAACATCCAACCATTCGTACAGTAAAAATTCGAGATCACGGCGGGAGAGGATTTTTGATTGCATGGCAATATCTGAGAAATATGAACACCTGAAAAAAAGATTCATGCATCAGTTATATTGACGACAAACTCATGCATGAATCTCGACTCTATCCAAGCCTTAGTGTACGTCAGACCACTTCAAATAGACCAGCGGCTCCTTGACCACCGCCAATACACATTGTGACGACCACATATTTAACACCACGGCGCTTGCCTTCAATCAAGGCATGACCTGTCAGACGTGCACCAGAAACACCATATGGATGGCCGACGGCAATCGCTCCGCCGTTCACGTTCAATCGGTCCATCGGAATGCCCAACGTATCTGCACAGTACAAGACTTGCACAGCAAACGCTTCGTTTAATTCCCACAAACCGATATCTTCTACTTTTAATCCAGCTTTTTTAAGCAATTTAGGAATTGCATAGACTGGACCAATACCCATTTCGTCTGGCTCACAACCTGCAATCGCAAAACCACGGAAAATACCCAAAGGCTGCAAACCTTTTGCCTCAGCCAGCTTACTGCTCATCAACACCGCCACCGAAGCACCGTCTGAAAATTGACTGGCGTTACCGGCAGAAATCACACCACCCGGCAAAGCCGAACGAATCTTGGATACTGCTTCTAACGTAGTATCAGCACGAATTCCTTCATCGGATGAAATCGTCACTTCACGCGTAACCAGCATGCCTGTTGCTTTATCAGCCACGCCCATGATTGTCGTCATTGGAACGATTTCAGCGTTAAACAAACCAGCTGCTTGTGCAGCCGATGCACGTTGTTGGCTTTGTACGCCATAGGCATCCTGACGCTCACGGGAAATGTTGTAACGTTTCGCTACGGTTTCTGCCGTTTGCAACATTGGCCAATACACTTCTGGCTTATGTTGCTTTAACCATGGTTCAACCAGCATATGGGTGTTGGCTTCGTTTTGTACACAAGAAATCGATTCAACACCACCCGCTGCGTACACATCGCCTTCGCCAGCGATAATTCGCTGTGCCGCCAAGGCAATGGTTTGCAAACCTGAAGAACAAAAACGATTCACTGTCATACCAGCCGTCGTTACCGGACACCCGGCGCGCAGAGCGATTTGACGTGCAATATTGCTGCCAGTGGCGCCTTCAGGTGTGGCACAGCCCATAATCACATCTTCGATCTCACCAGATTCAATCCCAGCACGCGCAATGGCAGCGGCTAATGCATGTCCACCTAAAGTGGCACCATGCGTCATATTAAATGCGCCTTTCCAGGATTTTGCGAGGCCAGTACGCGCGGTAGAAACAATGACAGCATCAGACATGTGGGTCTCCAGTATTAGTATGAGTATGAGTAAAAAGAAAAACTATTTTGCATCATCGACTTCAAATAAGTAACGGCAACCAAGGCCAACCGAGGGCAAGTAAGGGCAACTAAGGGCAACCAAGAACGTTTAAAAACACCCGCCTTCACCTCAGAACAACGACGATTTACGAAACAATACGTAAGCTACTTACAATTCAGAATAATTCCACAAAAAGCACGCATCCTGACTTGGTACGAAATAGAAAAGTGTAGCCCTAAACTGAAGCCAATCACGACACAAAAAAACATAATATAGCACGACCGTTCGAAAATAATTTATTTTTTTCAACGGACAGAATAACTTCTTTTTAATACAACAAAATGTGTTGTATGAAACTGTGAATTGAAGGTCGGATGAGGAAAAAATCCGTAAACCTGATCAATATCCCCAAAATAGGTAGCGTTCCGTGTGTGTCATTAACAATTTTTAACAAATGAATCGTAAATGAAGCGCATATCTCAGCAAAAATTGTTGCCGTGTAAGTTTCTGTAAGTTTGAAGACAGTATTGCGTAAGGTTTAACTCGCACACTCAGTCTGTGCAAAAAATGTAGCTCGTATTTTTATCAAGCACGCTTTGCCAACATACTTTAAAACATAATCAGGAGACAAGCATGGCGACAGCACCTATCGCAAGGTCAGGCGGAATGACCGCGGAAGAACGCAAAGTAATTTTTGCGTCTTCTTTAGGCACCGTTTTTGAATGGTACGATTTTTATTTATACGGCTCTTTAGCCGCCATTATTGCCAAGCAATTCTTTGCAGGCACCGACCCCAACACCGCATTCATTTTTGCCTTGTTAGCATTTGCCGCTGGCTTTATCGTACGTCCATTCGGTGCCTTGGTATTTGGCCGTCTGGGCGACATGATCGGACGTAAATATACGTTCCTCGTTACCATTCTGATTATGGGCGGCTCAACATTCTGCGTTGGTCTGCTACCTAACTTTGCCACCATCGGCATGGCAGCGCCAATTATTTTGGTTTCACTGCGAATTCTTCAAGGTCTGGCTTTAGGGGGCGAATACGGTGGTGCGGCAACGTACGTCGCGGAACACGCCCCACATGGTAAGCGCGGCGCCTACACTGCATGGATCCAAACGACGGCAACGTTGGGTTTGTTTTTGTCCCTGTTAGTTATTTTGGGAACCCGCCAGGCAATCGGTGAAGATGAATTTACTTCATGGGGCTGGCGTGTACCGTTTTTAGTGTCTGTTTTCTTGTTAGCTGTATCCGTCTGGATCCGTCTCTCTATGCATGAGTCGCCAGCATTTGCAAAAATGAAAGCAGAAGGTAAAACATCCAAAGCGCCGTTGACAGAGTCATTTGGACAATGGAAAAATCTCAAGATCGTTATCCTTGCCTTGATCGGTTTGACGATGGGTCAGGCGGTAGTGTGGTACACAGGCCAGTTTTATGCACTGTTCTTCTTGCAGCAAACGCTGAAAGTCGACGGAGCAACAGCAAACTTGCTGATTGCAGCATCACTCGTCATTGGCACACCGTTCTTCATCGTTTTCGGAACGCTGTCTGACAAAATCGGTCGCAAAGTAATCATTCTGACTGGCTGTTTCCTGGCTGCCGTTACCTACTTCCCAATCTTCAGCGGATTGACACACTATGCCAATCCAGCGTTGGAAGCTGCATTGAAAAATGCGCCAGTCGTTGTTACAGCTAACCCAGACGACTGCCAATTCCAATTCAACCCTACCGGCACTAAAAAGTTCAATTCTTCCTGCGATATCGTCAAAGCCAAACTGGCAGCGGCATCCGTGAATTACTCCAACGAAGTAGCGCCAGCCGGCGCGGTAGCAACTGTCAAAATTGGCGATAAAGTACTGACTTCTTATAGCGCTGTAGGACTGCCAAAAGAAGAAGCTGCGGCAAAAGATAAGGCATTCTCAAAAGAACTTGCTGATGCCATTAAAGCTGCTGGCTACCCACCAAAAGCCGATCCAGAGCAAATTAATAAGCCAATGGTTTTGGTTCTGCTGATCATCCTAGTGATCTACGTGACGATGGTTTATGCACCAATTGCAGCGATGCTGGTTGAAATGTTCCCAACTCGTATTCGCTACACATCCATGTCTCTGCCATACCATATCGGTAACGGCTGGTTCGGCGGTTTGTTGCCCACCACGGCCTTCGCATTGGTGGCATTCAAGGGCGACATTTACTACGGCTTATGGTACCCAATCGTGATCGCTCTGGCGACTGTTGTTATCGGTGGTCTGTTTATCCGTGAAACAAAAGACAATGACATTTACGAAGGTGATTGAGCAAGAACAAGCAATCGCAGTCTGTTTATGACATAAAAAAGCCGCTTGCATTTACATGCAAGCGGCTTTTTTTATATGACAATCAGATCGAATACTAAATTTTAATCGTCATATTTTTTTGGTTTGAACAGATTCAAAATTTAGATTTCAGATTTTCAACTTCCGACAACTGGCAACAGACCTGCAATGACCAACACCAATTATCAATTACCAACTTCCGCCAATCGCCGCAATGAAAGCAACGCTATTTGCATATTGGCGGTTGCGCACATTCCAAAGGCTGGCTTCGGCGTTGATTCTCGTGGTTTGCGCGGTTAACACATTAATGTAACTGACGGTACCAGCAGCATACTGATTATTGGTAATTTTCTCTGAACGCTGGGCGGCGATTAATGCGTCGTTTTGCAATTTCTCTTCCTGCTGCAGCAAGTTTTGGGCGACCAGATCATCCTCAACGTTCTGGAACGCCGTTAAGACCGTTTGACGATAACTTGCGACGCTTTGATCATAGACTGCTACTGCTTGTGCGGTTTGCGATTTGCGAACGCCAGCATCAAAAATGCTACCGACCAACTGTGGCCCCAAAGACCAGATACGATTTGGGGCGCTAATTAAATTCGACAAGACGTTACCTGTAAAACTGCCGCTTGCCGACAACGTAATGGTCGGGAAATACGCCGCCTGCGCAATACCGATTTCAGCATTCGTCATCGCCATATTCCGTTCAGCGACCGCAATGTCCGGGCGACGCTCAAGCAACTGCGAAGGCAATATCGATGGCAATTGCGGTAAATGCGGAATCGATTTGGATACATCTAAAGAAAAACTCGCTGGCGGCTTACCTAAAGCAGCAGCAATGGCATGCTCCAATTGTGAACGCGTGAGTTGCTTATCGATGGTTGCTGCCTGCGCCGTCTTAAGCTGACTTTCCGCCAGAGCAACATTGGCATCAGAAACAATGCCCGCATTAAACTGATTGCGGGTCAGGCTTAACGAATCATTCAAGGCCTTTTCGCTCTCGCGCAATTGTTTCAGCTGCACATCGGCGGCGACCAACTGCAAGTAAGCTGTCACCAATTGTGCCTGACTGCTTAACTTAATCGCTGCCAATTGTGCAACGCTGGCATCTTCTTTAGCTTTACCTGCTTCGATGGCGCGACGAACACTCCCCCAAAGATCAATTTCCCAACTAGCGGAGAGACCTGCTGTATATTGCTTCGCGATTGCCCCCCCGGCATTTATTTCACCGCGTTTTGCACCAGCATTGCCATTAATTTGAGGAAACAAACTACCTTCCGCCTGATTCAGTAATTCTTTGGTCTGACGATACTGTGCTTCGGCCTGAGCAATGCTTGGGCTTTGTTCATTCAGCACCTTGATCAAATTATTTAATTGTTCATCTTGATATACTTCCCACCATGCACCTCGCGAACTTACGTCCATCGGTTGCGCCGTTTTCCAACGACCATCTTCTTTAAAATTGACGGGCGTCGCTATCGTTGGCTTTACATAATCAGGACCAATAGCACAAGCTGACAAACTTAATGCAATCAAACTGACTGTTAATTTAGGGCGAAACATTTTTTTTAACATAACAATGAATCCTAGTATTTTTCGACAGCAACTCGACCACCATTTAGCAGCGCAGAGCACCATAGACGGAAGCGATCTAAATACAGATAAACAACTGGCGTTGTGTAGAGAGTCAGCATTTGACTCAAGATCAAACCGCCAACAATAGAAATACCCAAAGGGGTTCGCATTTCGGAGCCATCACCATGACCCAAGGCCAATGGGAGTGCGCCAAACAGTGCCGCCAATGTGGTCATCATGATTGGCCTGAAACGCAATAAACACGCTTGCAAAATCGCTTCTTCAGGTGGCAATTGCTGCTCGCGTTCGGCAGTTAAAGCTACGTCAATCATCATAATGGCGTTCTTTTTAACGATACCAATCAACAACAAAATACCGATCAAAGCGATGATGCTAAATTCGGAATCTACCGCCATCAAGGCCAGCAATGCCCCTACACCAGCCGATGGCAAGGTCGACAAAATTGTTAATGGATGTACGACGCTCTCGTACAACATGCCGAGCACAATATAGACCGCAATTAAGGCAGTCAAAATCAGGAAAGGTTGGCTACTGAGTGAATCCTGAAAGCTTTTCGCACTTCCTTGAAAGCTGCCCTGCACCGACGTTGGTAAGCCAATTTCTGCCAAGGCCCCATCAATCGCTTTAGTGGCATCAGACAAGGATGTCCCCGGAGGCAAATTAAATGAGACGGTAGTCGCCGCAAATTGACTCTGATGATTCACTGCCAGCGAGGTCGTCGTTGGTTCCCAACGAGCAAACGCTGATACTGGAATTGGTTGTCCACCAGGCGTTTGCATATAGATATTCTTCAAACCTTCCGGGCTTTGCCAGTATTCAGGAGCAACCTCAAGGACGACATGGTACTGGTTTAAAGCATTGTAAATGGTCGAAACCTGGCGCTGACCAAATGCATCATTGAGCACAGAGTCAACCTGATTTTGTGTCAATCCTAAGCGAGCCATGGCGTCGCGATCAAAAACCAGACTCGTTTGCAAACCTTTCGTTTGTTGATCGGTATTTACATCGGCCAGCATCGGCAACTTGCGCATTGCCGCTTCCACCTTTGGAGCCCATAAGCGAAGCTCATCCAAACTGTCGCCTTGTAAAGTATATTGATATTGCGCATTGCTGGCACGACCACCAATGCGAATATCTTGCACTGATTGCAAGAACAGACTCGCTCCTGGCTCTTTCGACAAGGTCTTACGCAAACGCGCAATAACTTGATCTGCTGTCTCTTTTCGCTGCGACTGAGGTTTAAGTGAAACAAACATATTGGCCATATTTCTCTGACCACCACCGGTAAATCCAATGACCCTATCAACAGCCGGATCAGCGCCAACAACATCGATGAATCGCTTTAATTTTTGCTGCATCGCCTGAAAAGAAATACTTTGATCTGCCTGGATCATGCCATTGAGACGGCCAGTATCTTGTTGCGGGAAAAAGCCTTTAGGAACGATGATGTAAAGATAAATATTTAACGCAATTGTCGCGAACAATATCACCATCATAATGGGGCCATGCGCCAGAGCCCAATGTAAGGAAAGGCGATATGCACCCAACATACGTTCAAATATGCGTTCACTGAGTAGGAACAATCTACCGGGCTTGCGTTCGCTATGAGGCTTCAACCATAACGCACATAACATCGGCGTTGTCGTCAAGGAGACCAATAAGGAAACCAAAATTGCGGCCGACAATGTGACAGCGAACTCCCGGAATAAACGGCCAATAATCCCGCCCATCAACAGAATCGGAATAAATACAGCAATCAAAGAAATACTCATCGATAGCACGGTAAATCCTACTTCTTTTGCGCCTTTGATCGCCGCCTGAAAAGGACTCATGCCATTTTCAACATGTCGTGCAATATTTTCTAGTACAACGATGGTGTCATCGACAACGAAACCAGTGGCAATCGTTAATGCCATCAAGCTCAGATTATTCAATGAAAAACCTGCGACGTACATCACTGCAAACGTTGCCACCAACGACACTGGCACAGTAATAGCCGGAATCGCTGTTGCCCGACCATTTCGTAAAAACAAAAAAACCACCAAAATCACTAAAGCAATCGAGATAATCAGAGACCTTTCAACTTCAAATAAGGATGCACGAATAGTTGGCGTGCGATCCATCACGACATCCATATTAATGGCTGCAGGAATTGATGCTTTCAAGCTGGGAAGTAAGGAATTGACGCGATCTACGGTTTCAATAATATTGGCGCCTGGCTGACGAAATAAGATCAACATGACGGCGGGTTGCTTTCCGTACAAACCCGCGTTTCGTACATCGGCAACAGAATCATTGACCGCGGCAATATCAGCAATTCGAATTGGATTTCCATTTTTATAGCTGACAATTAATGGCAAATAGTCTTTCGCCACTTGTGCCTGATCGTTTGCCTGCACCTGCCAATGATGAGTTTCATTCTCAATAAACCCTTTGGGACGATTAGCATTGGTATTCGTGATCGCCGCCCGTACTGTTTCCATTCCTATGCCGTAATGATTTAATTGCATAGGGTTGACTTCAACCCGCACGGCAGGTTGCGAGCCGCCACCGACAATCACATTACCAATGCCGCTGACTTGCGCTAATTTTTGTCCTAGTATCGTATCCGCGGCGTCATACATTTGCCCACGCGTCATTGAGTCTGACGTCAGAGCGATAATCATGATAGGAGCATCAGCCGGATTCACCTTGCGGTAAGTAGGATTCGCTGGCATCCCAGTAGGCAGCAATGAACGAGCAGAATTAATTGCCGCCTGAACATCACGCGCTGCGCCGTTAATGTCTCTATCCAGATCAAACTGCAAAGTGATATTGGTTGATGCCAACGAACTTGACGAGGTAATCTCGGTCACACCAGCGATCCGCCCTAACGCTCGCTCAAGCGGCGTCGCGACCGTCGCAGCCATCGTCTCTGGACTGGCTCCTGGTAACCTGGCATTCACAGAAATCGTCGGAAAATCAACTTGCGGTAAAGGAGAAACCGGCAATAATTTAAAGGCCAGCATCCCCGCCAAAAAAATTGCCAGGGTTAATAGCGTCGTCGCGATCGGACGGCGGATAAATGGCCCGGAGGACATCATGCTTCGGCCTCTTCAACAACAATCGGTGCGGAAACCTTGCCAAATCGGCGTGCCAAACGATCAAAGGCAAGATAAATCACAGGTGTCGTAAATAAGGTCAATACCTGACTTACCATTAACCCACCAACCATGGTAATCCCTAACGGCGCACGCAATTCTGACCCCATACCACCGCCCAACATCAACGGCAAAGCCCCCAGCAATGCTGCCATCGTCGTCATCAAAATTGGTCTGAACCGCAGCAAGCAAGCTTGATAGATTGCTTCGCGTGGCGCCATTCCATGATCGCGCTCTGCTTCTAAGGCAAAGTCTATCATCATAATCGCATTTTTCTTGACGATACCGATGAGCAAAATAATACCAATAATCGCAATCACGCTGAGTTCGGTACCGCTGACCAATAACGCCAGCAACGCTCCGATGCCCGCCGATGGCAAGGTCGACAAAATAGTAATGGGATGAATATAACTCTCATACAACACACCCAAGACAATATACATCGTGATGATCGCTGCCAAAATCAACCACAAGGTATTACTTAAGGACGCCTGAAATGCCATCGCAGCACCCTGAAAGCGTGTTTCTATACTCGCTGGCATGCCCAATTGCGCTTCCGTCTGATGAATTGCTTCAACAGCTTCCCCCAACGATGCGTCTTGCGCTAAATTAAACGAAATGGTGGCTGTCGGAAACTGCCCCAAATGATTGATCGTCAACGAGGCGGAACGCTCTTCAATGGTAGCGACCGTATCTAAAGGCACCGGACCACCGGTTAAAGTCGGCACATAAATGCCCTTCAAGGACAATGGTCCTTTTTGTGCTGCGGGATCAGCTTCTAAGACAACGCGATATTGATTGGTTTGCGTGAAAATCGTAGAGATCAACCGCTGTCCAAATGCATCATATAAAGCATTATCAATTGCAGCGGTAGTCACACCTAAACGTGATGCAGTATCACGATTAATCCGGACAAAGGCCTGTAAACCTTTATCTTGCAAATCGCTGGCAACATCTGCCAAGGCAGGTATTTTTTGCAATTCATGAATTAATTTAGGCGTCCAGGTCGATAAATCTTCTGGATTAGTTGTCTGCAAAGTGAACTGATACTGCGTACGACTGACGCGGGCATCGATACTCAAATCTTGAACTGGTTGCAAATATAAAGACATCCCCGGAATGTCGTTGACCATTTGCTGCAATCGATTATTCACCGTTCGAATATTATCGCGACTTTCTTTGGGCTTCAGATTGATCAACAATCGGCCACTATTGAGTGATGCGTTTGCACCATCGACACCAATAAATGATGACAAGCTTTCAACCGCAGGATCTTGCAATATCTTCTTCGCCAAAGCCTCTTGTTGCTTCGCCATTGCAGGAAATGAAATGGATTGTGATGCCTCACTGATACCCTGGATGGCGCCTGTGTCTTGTAAAGGGAAAAAACCTTTAGGCACCAAAATGTACAATACTGCAGTAAAAACCAAGGTACCAAGTGCAACTAACAGCGTCAATTTCTGATGATTTAAAACCCATTGCAATTGGCGACCGTAATACGCAATGATGTTATCGAAAAATTGTCCGCTGGCGTGGTAAAAACGCCCCTGCTTTTCTTCTGGCACGTGCTTCAACAAACGCGCACACATCATCGGCGTTAATGTCAACGAAATAAACGCCGAAATCAAAATCGATACCGCTAAGGTAATTGCAAACTCGCGGAATAAGCGACCAACCACGTCACCCATAAACAATAGTGGGATCAAAACCGCAATGAGGGAAAACGTTAAAGAAATAATGGTAAAACCAATTTGCTTCGATCCCTTGAGAGCTGCCGCCATTGGCGCTTCGCCCTCTTCTATGTAGCGCGCAATATTTTCAATCATCACGATCGCATCATCGACCACAAAGCCGGTGGCAATTGTCAGTGCCATCAACGTCAAATTATTGATCGAAAATCCGGTCAGATACATCACGCCAAATGTGCCAATCAATGATAGCGGCACTGCCACCGCCGGGATAATTGTCGCTGGTATATTTCTGAGGAAAATAAAAATAACCATGACAACTAGCCCCACAGACAACATCAGCTCAAACTCCACATCCTCTACTGATGCCCGGATAGTTACCGTACGATCCGTTAATACTTCTACATCCACGGCACCAGGCAAACCTGCTTTAAGTTGTGGCAATAGGGCCTTAATTTTATCGGTGACTTTGATGACATTAGCGCCCGGCTGACGCTGAACATTCAAAATGATCGCAGGCGTCGAACCTGCCCACGCTGCAAGATGCACATTTTCAGCGGACTCGACAACGTTTGCCACATCACGCAAGCGAACTGGCGCACCATTTTGATAGGCAACAACGACATCCTTGTATTCTTCGGCGGATTTTAATTGATCATTACCATCTACGGTCGACGCTTGCAATGGTCCGTCAAAACTTCCTTTGGCCTGATTGACGTTGGCATTCCCAATCGCAATGCGAATATCTTCCAAGGTCAAACCACGATAAGCCAAGGCTTTGGTATTCGTTTGCACCCGCACTGCAGGACGCTGACCACCACTAATACTTACCAAACCAACGCCTGGCACCTGTGATATTTTTTGCGCTAACCGCGTATCAACGAGATCCTCAACCTTCGTTAGTGGCAAGGTTGGTGAACTGATCGAAATCGCCATGATTGGCGTATCAGCAGGATTAACTTTGTTGTATAACGGCGGGTTAGGTAAATCATTAGGCAATAAATTACTTGCTGCATTAATCGCTGCCTGCACCTCTTGTTCAGCCACATCGAGCGTTAAATCCAAACTAAATTGCAGTGTAATAACAGATGCACCACCTGAGCTCGAGGATGACATTTGCGACAATCCTGGCATTTGACCGAATTGGCGTTCAAGGGGAGCTGTCACCGAAGACGTCATGACATCAGGGCTTGCACCCGGATATAAAGTAACGACCTGAATGGTCGGGTAATCAACTTCAGGTAGCGCTGATACCGGCAATAAGCGCCATGCCAGAAAGCCAGTAAGCATAATCGCGATCATCAATAAAGTGGTCGCGACTGGCCGCAAAATAAACGGGCGGGACGGATTCATGCAATTTCCTTGCGTTTAATTTGGAGCAGATGCTGAAGCTGAAGCTGACGCTGACGCTGGCGCTGAGACTGAAGCTGCAGAAGACGCGCTGCTGGCATCGCCTTTATGACGATTATGCTGTCCACGCGAGCCCTCACCTGCTCCCGCCGCGGCTCCTGCTCCTGCGCCCGCATCGGTTTTCGCGTTGCGATCAACCAATTTAATTTTTGCTCCGTCACGCAACTTATCAAGACCGTCGATAACAACTTTTTGGCCAGGTTGGAGACCACTTTCCACTATCGTATTATCGCCAGAGACGGGACCCGGCACAATTTTACTTATACTAACTGTCGAATCCTCGTTCACCGTATAAACGTAGCTGCCTACTTTACCCAATTGAATTGCAGCCGTGGGAACCGTAACTACATTGGTTCTTGAGCCCAATTGCAAATGCACATTAACAAACTGATTCGGGAATAAAGCTTGCTTCTCGTTTGAAAATTTCGCTTTCAAGTTGACTGTACCCGTTGCTGTATTAAGTTGATTATCAATTGCCAGCAACATACCATCCGCGATTTTGTGCGAATTATCTCGATCCCAGACTTCGACTTTTAACCGCCCTTTCGCGTCTTGCGAGGCACTTAACACATTAGTCAAACTCGTTTCAGGAACTGAAAACAAAACATTGATCGGATCGATTTGGGTAATGACCACAACGCCGCTCGCATCACTGGCATGCACAATATTTCCCGGATCAACCGGACGCAAACCAACCCGACCAGAGACCGGTGCAGTAATACGGCTATAACTTAATTGTAATTTCGCATTGTCTACAAGACCTTGGTCGTTCTTTACCGTTCCTTGATATTGCTGCTCTAATGCTTCTTGCGTATCCACTTGCTGCTTAGCAATCGAATTTTGAGCCAATAATTGACGGTAGCGCTGCAAATCTAATTGCGCATTTTTCAACAAAGCCTGATCGCGTAGCAATTGACCTTCAGCTTGCGTCAACGCAGCTTGATAAGGGCGCGGATCAAGCTCTGCTAATAACTGACCTTCTTTGACCTGCTGACCTTCGGTAAAATGGACTTTTTGGAGTTGCCCGTCAACGCGACTATGTACCGTCACTGTATAGGTCGAATTAACAGTGCCTAACGCAGCCATTTGCAAAGGCGCATCCTGGCGAACCACAGGTGCCACGCCCACTGCTACCGCCATGCCATTTTTACCTTGCCAGCCACCTTGCGCAGACGGCTGCTTATGCGTAATCCACCAAATGCCCGCTACAACACCAACGACCACAGCCGTCGTAACAACATAACGTACGCCACGAGAGAATTTATTCTTAGAATCTGACATGATATTTTTTAGAAAAAGTAGTTTTCATTTTGTAGCAGCAAAATGATTAATAACAAACATGGAGCAAACACGGAGCAGATAAAAACAGACAAGTAGCTGACAATCGACAAGTATTATGCGGACATTTTTGCATTTATGGGGTCGCGTCGCTCAACTTTGGCAAATAAGGGGTTCTATCATAGGGGAGGCATTATTCGAATGGCAATCAGTGGTTTGTATAGATTTTGTTTCAGTAAATGAATTTTCATCATATTTTTGTACAAAAAATTTTGAACCAAAAACAAAAAAGACACACAAAAAACAGTTGCGATTTTATGTATGTCCTCAAATAAACACTAATATCTAGCCTCTGATGCCAGAGCTTACAAAAAGTTCAAAATAAATATTGCATGTGTAGCATTACGCTGCCGTCTTCCACCCGCACATGTGCATCACTACCAATGACCAAACTCGCATGATCTCGAATATGACCGAATGGTAGCCCGCTTAATACCGGAATCCGAAGGATACTGCGCACATACTTCAACATTTCGGCAAAGTCATAGCCATTATCATGGGGTGCCAGGCGATAGCCGGAAAAGTCCCCCAGAATGATAGCCTTTTGTTTGTCCAGCACACCGGCAAAATGCAATTGCAATAGCATCCGTTCTACTCTATAGGGATGCTCACCAATATCTTCTAAAAATAAAATCCCGTCATCTATTTGCGTCCAATATGGCGTACCCAAGGTATGCACTAACATCGCGAGGTTCCCCCCCCACAATCGTCCATTCAATTGCATATCGGGCGCACCCTGACTCATGAATTCAACGCGATGCGCATTTCCAGATAAGCATGTAGAAAACTGCTGTAAAGTATAGTCAGAAACACCGTCAATATGACTAAAATCGCCCAGCATTGGCCCGGCAACACTCTTTACGCCACGCGCAAGCATCGCCTGGTGCATTAAAGTGAAATCACTATAACCAACAAATATTTTCCCACTCTGAGCCAACAAGTCCAGATCCAGATACGGCATCAAGCGCGACAAACCGTAACTGCCCCGCAAAGCGATCACTACATCCACATCAGGATTGGCGGCGGCGGCATGAAAATGCGCAACACGCAGTTGATCACTCGCTGCAAAGCGCTGGAATTTTTCTTCTGGTTGATAATAGCTATGGACCTGGTGACCAAGCTGCCGTAAAAAGGCTAACCCTCTGAGGACGGCATCCTCATCAAGCGGCGCGCCGCTTGGCGCAACGATGGCAATATGTAAAGGAGAGAATGAATTGTGCGGCGCTGCAATGGTATTTTGCATAAGGGGCAATTCAGAGGAATGGGATTGTGGATTTCGCCAGACGTTTTTTTTCTGCGACTTCACGACGTCGATTGGCAAAAAAATCTTTTAGTAATTGTGCACATTCTTCAGCCAAAACGCCACCACTGACTTGCGTATGATGATTCAATTTTGACTGCTCAAATATATTGATGACAGAACCAGCAACCCCCGTCTTGGCATCGCTCGCACCAAAAACAACGCGTGCCAGTCGTGAATGCATCATCGCGCCAGCACACATCACACATGGTTCTAACGTGACATAGAGCTCACAGCCAGGCAACCGATAATTACCTAACACCTCCGCCGCGCGTCGCAAGGCCATAATTTCAGCGTGGGCAGTCGGGTCATGATCAACAATAGGTCGATTGTAACCGCTAGCAATAACAACCCCATCCTTCACCACAACCGCACCGACAGGAACCTCACCCTCATTCCAGGCCAATTTTGCCTGCTCACAAGCTGCCCGCATAAAAAAAATATCTGAAGCTGCCTGATCCACAATATCAGGAACAGCATTCAGATTTTTATCGTCTATCACGAAATTATCCGTCGATCTCTGCCCAGCAATTGGGCGTTTCATACAGAGTGACTTTAGTCAGCTTCAGATTCCGGCCAAAGTGATCCTGATACACATCTTTCAGAATATCAAAAGCAATTTTTGCCAAATTTTCGACAGTTGGTACACGATCAATTACAACCGTTTTATGACCAGGCAATTTCTCTAAGAAATTTTTGATGATGTAATCCTTCTCGTAGACGATGAAGGAATGGTCCCATAAATTGACGAGGTGTTTATTGGCGAGCGACTTAATATCACCAAAGTCCATAATCATGCCGTTATCGGACTCACCATCCTGCTGCACCACTTCACCGGTCAAGGTAATTTGCAAGGTATAGCGGTGACCGTGCAAATTACGACACTGGCTGCTGTGATCGGGAATACGATGACCTGCATCGAATTCCATTTTTCGGGTAATCGTTAACATGAAAAGCTTACGGAATTTGTAGAAGTTTATGTGTCTGCAAGCTCAGCTTCCATTGCGGATGCTGTTTGCAGAAGTCAATTGCACGGCGTAGATTATCATCCCGCAAAGGACCATCCATCGCCTGTACGAAGTAATGTTCAAAATCAAGATTTGCGTATACAGCCATATTCTGACCGATTTGTGGAATAACAACTTTTATCTCACTACCCTTACGAACAACCAATTCTGATCCCATTTTAGGACTAACGCACACCCAGTCAACCCCCTCTGGAACTGGCAAGGTGCCATTGGTTTCAATCGCTATTTCAAAGCCAACTGCATGCATAGCATCAATAAGCGCAGAATCAAGCTGCAACAAGGGCTCACCACCGGTGAACACGACATATTTGCTCGGTGCATAAGATTGTGGCCACAACGCGTCGATTGTCGCAGCTAACTCTTGAGCCAGCTTGAACTTACCGCCACCAACCCCGTCAGTACCGACAAAATCCGTATCACAAAATTGACAAACGGCCGTAGAGCGATCTTCTTCACGACCGGACCACAAATTACAGCCAGAAAAACGGCAAAACACAGCCGGACGACCCGCATGATTGCCTTCGCCCTGCAAAGTGTAAAAAATTTCTTTGACGCTATAGGTCACGTCTTGTTCCTACTAAGTGTAAATGCCTAACCAAAACCAATGACACACCAACATTTAAAAATAGTTCGTGCGGAAGGCCGTTAATGCGAGATGAAATAACTACCCGAATGAAGCACAGGCAAATTATGAATAACCGCGCATGATACCACACCATCGACCAAAGCAAATTCTTCGCGTCAACTTAACATGTCAAACTATTAACCACACGGCGGCATGCGCCTCAAAATTGGCACGTTATTGCGATGACTAATACGTCGTAAAACAAATTTTCCAGGGTGGAGTACCCTATAATAGATACTTTTTTAACCACAACGCTACCATAACGATAGCCAGTGGCAAGGCAAGCAAACTACATGCACAAATTGATATTCACCGGTTTCCATCATAGTCTGACCGAAGAAAGCGCCCGCGAGTTTCTGGAACACATACACGCTGGCACCATTGTCAGCATGAAAATTATCAGTGATGGAAATACTGCACACCCATATCTGATTGCCGAATTAGCTATTGACGACATGCAGGCGTTTAATATTACAACCAGAATCAAAGACTATTGGTACGATACCCACCATGTCTCGGCCTGCGCATTGTGGGCGGAAAGTTAAATCGATCCCAGTTGGATTCTTTTCTTTCAAATACTCACCAAAAAAGCATCGAAATCATTGCTGTATAAAAAGGTATCAGTTCGCTAAAAATGCGCGACCACCGCACCATTCAGCTCGATAATCAAACCGAGAATCCCCCCCTCCCTAGATACTCCATCAAGCAAAAAAAAGCCCGCAACGAGGCGGGCTTACGGGGCTGCTAATTTATGCCTGTCATTGCCAGACATAAAATCATTCGAGGAAAGAATATACAACCATGCCGCACTGAATGCCATGATAGCCAAACGAGATCGAATAACGCAGCATCAGCTTTTGTAGTATTTGGAAGGTGTAACTCCAAAAGTTCGTCGAAATGCGGAAACGAAGCTACTGAGGCTTTCGTAACCCACCTCTAGAGCAGTCGTAGTAACGCTCATATCGTCCTCAAGTAGTTCAAGTGCGCGCTTCATACGCGCAAGAGTGCGCCATTGCACTAGGCTCATGCCAGTTTCCAGCCTGAAATGGCGGGTAAGTCCACGCTCTGAAATCCCGCAATACAGTGCCCAATCTGAGATAGTGCGCTTGTCCGATGGATCAGCCGCAATCGCTAACGACATTTTCAAAAGACCAGAGTTACGTGGCATTGGCAGATACATCGGCTCCGTCTGCGATGCCAACAGTTCATCAACGAGCACTGCGAGCAATCGGCTTTTCGATGGAGATAGGTGGGGAGTCGACGGCTCCCAACCTGAAATTTTGTCAAGCAATGCACTTGAAAGTGCAGTGACCTCAAATACCGCAGGATGGTCAGGAAAAGATTCACATAGGTCCGGTCGTAAATATGCCATCCAGCCGATTGCTGTTTTGAACACCTTGGCAGCATGAACGGTACCAGGTGGTATCCAGCCAATTCGTCCCTGCGGAAGAATCCAGCTTCCCTCAGCCAACTCAGCTGTGACCAGTCCCTCTTGAACAGCCCAAATTTGCCCCTCCGGATGACTATGTAGGGTTTTTTCTTCTCCAGCTTCGCGACGATGCGTATGAACAAGCACAGCTCGCCCATCTGTGATGCGCTGCTCATTTGGAAAAGTTACATTCATGTGGCCTGATTTAGTCATTAATTGGCTTCTTATCGTTAGTACGCCAACCGGAAGTTTAGCATACTTGAGACTCATACTTTTAATTCAGGAGGCTCCAATGAAATCACTAGATCTATCGCAAATTGAATCATTGCTAAAAAATATTACTGATCGCCTACATACTAAAATGCCAAAGCCAGCAGGCAAAAGAGCTTCAGAACTGATCGACTTAGTACGTCTATTAAGTACCTCGGCAGATGAAGAACTAAGAATATACCTAAAAACACTATATCCAGATTTTGGCTGGAGGAATACTGAACTCGGTAATGCTGCACTCAAGCAAACTAGCCATGAAAGTACATACTGGATCTATGATCCAATAGACGGCGCATATCATTTTGTACAAGGCATGCCGATGTGGTCGTCATCGCTTGCGCTTATTCATAACGGAGAAACGATTCGCTCCTTCGTTTATGATCCAGCTACTAAGGAAATGTTTTCAGCTGGACTGGGTGACGGCGCATATCTCAATGGTATAGCACTACACCCGATTTCGAAGGCCATGCTCTCCGATGCCGTGGTGGCGACCGCACTCCCACCTTATCAGAACCAAGCCGCGCATGAGTATAGGAAGACATTAGCATCCCTGCAGAGTATCGGCCCTGAGGTTTTCATCGTTCGCATGATGGCTGCCGCTTCACTGCAACTGGCTTATGTTGCCGCGGGTAGGCTCGACGCATTTTGGGAATACGGCTCCGATGTAGACGACTGGTTAGCCGGTGCGCTACTCGTCAATGAATCCGGTGTAAAGGTTACCGACAGTCATGGTGAAGTATTTTGCCTGACTTCCGGGGGAATCATTGCAACTCATCCGAATCTCTACGATGCGTTCAGCAAGGCCATCGCATCACCCAGTAACGATCAGCCAATATAACCATCCCAGAATTTAGAACGCCAATATATTCATTCAACCACGTTTCAAATCAATCGAAATTTAAATCAAGGAAACATAACTATGTTTAGCAAATTCATCATTTCGGGCAGACGCGGAGTTATAACTGTCGCACTGTTTTTAATTACCTCGGGCATAACCCTTACAACAACAACGATTAATCAAGCCCATGCCACTCCGGTATCGACAATACAAAACAGCACTCCACAAATTAACGGCTGGACCCCAAGAGCCTATTTTGAAAAAATGATGGCCGATTATTTCACCGCACCGTATCAATCACCAAGTGAGGCGACGGATAAATATTTAACCCAGGATGCTATCCATGAAGTCGATGGCAAGATTGTGACTAGAAAAGATTTTATTGGCCATGTAGCATATTTGCAGAAGAACGTGAAATCAATGACATTTGACATCAAGCAGGTCATCTTCGACGGCGAATGGTTTGTCGAGAGGCATATTGGGCGAACGGAGCTTAAAAATGGTGAGGTTATCAATAGTGAAGTCGCAGTATTCTTTCATTTTATCAATGGAAAAATAGATCGCGCCTTCGAAATGACTCGGCCATTGTCTGGAATTGACTCAGATCGTCATATTCACACAACGAAATAAATTTGAAAATTTGCAAGACAATAACTTGCAAACACAGACTAGAATTCCGGTCATTGGATCGCGCCTTAGTTCCAAAAATTATATATAAATTCTAATTTTTCATGCATCCGAAGCAGGATTGCCAAGTACGACTATCAGCGGACTTAACTACCTGCGACCGATATACTCTCCACCAATGAACACCGGACGCACAGGTATCAGTCCGAATATCAGTTGCCGTCCAATACCATGATCCTCACCAAGTCAGCTGCATAGTATCTGGATTCCGGCAATTTCAGCATGTGCGAAGTGCCATGAAAAATGCCATTGATGATGCAATCAAGATCATTAATGGCATTCATTTAACCAAACAGAATCAATGGGTTAAAAAACGGCCTTACTCCCACTCAATTGTTGCAGGTGGTTTGCCCGAGATGTCGTATACCACGCGATTAATGCCACGCACTTCGTTAATGATGCGATTTGAGACTTTTCCCAACAACTCATGCGGAAGGTGTGCCCAGTGGGCGGTCATGAAATCCTGCGTTTGTACTGCGCGCAATGCGACAACATAGTCGTATGTGCGGCCGTCGCCCATGACACCAACCGATTTTACTGGCAGGAAAACTGCAAATGCCTGACTCGTTGCATCGTACCAGCTGACTGGTTTTTCAGCCTTGCTATCAACAAAATTGTTACGCAATTCTTCGATAAAGATTGCATCAGCCTTACGTAACAGGTCTGCAAATTCTTTTTTCACTTCACCAAGAATACGTACGCCCAAGCCTGGACCAGGAAACGGGTGACGATAAACCATGCCGTGCGGCAGCCCCAACGCAACGCCTAACTTACGGACTTCATCTTTGAACAATTCGCGCAGTGGCTCCAACAACTTTAAATTAAGCGTATCTGGCAGGCCGCCAACATTATGATGGCTCTTAATTGTATGGGAGCCTTTTTTGCCTTTTCCAGCACTTTCAATCACATCCGGATAAATCGTGCCCTGTGCCAGCCATTTTGCATTACTCAATTTACCCGATTCAGCCTGGAATACCTCAACGAAGTCACGGCCAATAATTTTACGCTTTGCCTCAGGATCAGTAACGCCTTCCAAATGACCCATAAATTGCGCAGTTGCATCAACATGGATCACTTTCACGCCCAGATTTTTACTGAACATTTCCATGACCATTTTGCCTTCATCGAGGCGCAACAGTCCATGATCAACAAATACGCAGGTCAACTGATCACCGATAGCACGGTGGATTAAGGCAGCTGCAACACTACTATCAACACCACCAGACAAACCGAGAATAACTTCATCAGTCCCAACTTGGACGCGAATGGATTCAACTGCCTCAGAAATGTAATCCGGCATATTCCAGTCAGATTTACAGCCGCAAATTTCGTGCACAAAACGACCAATAATTGCTTCGCCTTGCACGGTATGCGTTACCTCAGGATGGAATTGAACTGCATAAAAACGACGATCTTCATCAGCCATCGCCGCAATCGGGCAATTATCTGTCGATGCCATCAACTTGAAGCCAGCCGGCATCTCATTAACTTTGTCACCGTGACTCATCCAGACCTTTAACATGCCATGGCCTTCGGGTGTCACGAAATCATTAATTCCGTTCAATAAGGCGGTATGACTACGGGCGCGTACTTCTGCGTAACCAAATTCACGTACCAGGCCGTTTTCTACCTTACCACCCAGTTGCTCTGCCATGGTTTGCATCCCATAGCAAATGCCAAGGACCGGCACACCAGCCTCAAATACAGCCATCGGTGCGCGCGGCGTATCACCTTCGGTAACGCTATTTGGGCCACCCGACAAAATAATCCCGGCTGCACCATATTGACGAATAAATTCATCACTAACGTCATACGGATGAACTTCAGAAAAGACGCCTGCATCACGAACGCGACGCGCGATCAATTGCGTAACTTGGGAGCCAAAATCAAGAATAAGTATTTTAGAATGCATAATTCAAATTATCATGTCAGGTTGACCGGGCATAGCCTGTACAACAGTATTGTTTCCCGCACTCCTTGCAGATAGCAGGGCTTTTTCAGCTAAGCTGATTAACATTTCTGGATCAGCATCGGGGTAAGTATCCGTAGAGACAACCCCAGCGCAAATCGTGATTGTAGTTTCTACATCTTCAATCATTTCGGGATGCGTCATGATCGCCAGCCTGATCCGTTCCGCGACGGCCATGACCACCAAATGCGAGGCACCAGGCAATACAATCAATAATTGATCGCTACCAAAACGTCCCAAGGCATCAAATGGCCGAATACAGGAGCGAACTCGACTCACAGACCGTATCAACAATTGATCACTCAGAGCAGCGCCAAATTCAGCACGCAATCTATCGATCTGATCAGGATAAACAAACAACAACGAGAGTGGTTTTTGTGCTTTGGTGCAACGTTCCATTTCGATCCGCAAAGAACGGGCGATAGCAACTTTATTCCAGGTACCCAGCAACGGATCAATAAGAGATTCGCGCTTTAAATTTCTGTTTTGCTTGACGAGTTCTATCTGATTCTGGCAAATCACATTAAGCGCCAGTTCGCGTTCAATGATGGTGGCAAAATCCGTCAGCAATAAGTGCTCGCGCCCCCCAAATTCTTTTGGCTGATAGTCGATCAAACGAATGCAACCGACCAATTTTGACTCTTGCCCGTAAATGGGATAAGAGACATAGAAACGAATAAAAGGATCGGCAGCAACAAAGCGATGCGTCGCCAACCCCTCGTGTTCGATTAAATCGGAAATAACGACAAATTCTTCCGACAATGGCAGGCTGTCAGAAAACCCCGCCTCCATTTCGGTGATTGAACGACCACTACCACCGGAACGACCGGTTACATGACCAAAGGTAATAAAGCAATTTGCCACCGAGAATAACTGCAAGCCTAAGCGCTCGAATCGGCCTATCTTCACATCAAATTTTTCGGTTAACATTCTTTCGAAACCAGTGTTAACCATCAATGTTTTAGTAGAGCTAAATTCTTCCAAACTATCCGACATGCAGAACTCCCGGCAAAATTAGCAAATATTAATCGGCACGGTAATTCGGTGCCTCTTTAGTAATCTGCACATCATGTACATGTGATTCACGCATACCTGCAGACGTAATTTCAACAAACTCAGCTTTAGTATGTAAATCGTCGATGGAAGCGCAACCACAATAACCCATCGAAGAACGAACGCCACCAACTAACTGGTACAAAATGGCCAAAACGCTACCTTTATATGGAACCCGTCCTTCAATACCCTCAGGCACCAACTTATCCGCATTATTAGCGGAATCCTGGAAGTAGCGATCAGCGGAACCATCCGCCATCGCGCCAAGACTACCCATGCCGCGATAAGACTTGTAGCTACGTCCTTGAAATAGAATAACTTCGCCTGGCGCCTCTTCTGTACCAGCAAACATACTACCCATCATGACGGTAGAAGCACCTGCAGCCAAGGCTTTAGACACGTCACCAGAGAAGCGAACACCACCATCCGCGATACAAGGAACGCCTGTACCTTTGAGTGCGTTTGCCACATTAGCAATCGCAGAAATTTGCGGCACGCCAACACCAGCGACAATACGGGTCGTACAAATAGAACCAGGACCAATACCAACTTTGACGGCGTCAGCACCATGCTCTACCAGCGCCAAAGCAGCGGCAGCAGTTGCGATGTTGCCACCGATAACTTGAATATGCGGATAATTATCTTTTACCCAACGAACACGGTCCAGTACGCCTTTTGAATGACCGTGAGCTGTATCCACAACGATGACATCGACACCAGCTTTTGACAACAGGTCAACACGTTCTTCATTATCGACACCAACGCCGACGGCGGCGCCAACGCGCAGCTTACCGAGTTCATCTTTCGATGCAAATGGATGTTCAGTCGATTTTTGAATATCTTTAACAGTAATCAGACCGCGCAACTCAAACGAGGAATTAACGACCAGAACACGCTCCAGCCGATGTTTATTCATCAGCCGTTTAGCCTCGGACAAATCCGCAGACTCATCAACGTAGACCAATTTTTCGCGGGGCGTCATTTTAGCCCGCGCTTCGGCGTCGAGTTCTTCTTCAAAACGCAGATCGCGATTCGTAATAATACCGACAACAACATTACCCTCAACGACAGGAAAACCGCTAATCCCATATTGCTGAGACAGCGCGATCACTTCGCGAATCTTCATACCAGGTGGAATCGTGATCGGATCACGCAACACACCGGATTCAAAACGTTTGACTTTAGCAACTTCACGAGCTTGCTCTTTGGCAGTCATATTTTTATGAATAATGCCAATACCACCTTCCTGAGCCATCGCTATTGCAAGGCGAGCCTCAGTAACTGTATCCATGGCCGCTGAAATTAACGGGATATTCAAATGAATATTTCGCGTTAATTTAGTCGCAAGCGAAGTGTCTTTCGGGAGGATGTCCGAATAAGCCGGAACGAGGAGCACATCATCGAATGTGAGTGCTTTTTGGAGTAAACGCATAGCATTTCCTATAGGCGCAAAAGCAAATTATACAGAAAACTTGCGAACTCGTCTCTCTACGTGTAAAACTCTTTCATCTTTTCATCAAATTTAAAGAGAACATTATGCTTCGACAAGGTACTTTACTGGTTTTCATCGCCACTATGTTTGCGTGTACTTCAGTCTGCGCTCAGTATGCGTGGGTCGATGAAAAAGGCGTTAAGCAGTTCTCAGACACCCCCCCGCCAAGTTCCGTACCCAAAAACCGCATCCTCAAGTCAAAAAATCAAGCTGACAACGCTGGCGATCACACAAATACCGTAGCCACCCAAAGCTCAGAAGCCTCAACTCATAAACAAAATACAACCGAAAGTCGGAACGAAGACTACAACAAGCGTCGAGCGGAACAGGCAGAGAAGGATAAAAAAGCTGCAGATAGCCAGCAAGCAGCAAATGAAAAAAGCAAAAATTGTGAACGTATAAAGTCGTACCTTAAAACTTTGGAATCTGGAACTCGCATCGCGAACACTGATAGCAACGGCGAACGTGCGTTCATGAACGACGATCAAAGAGCAAAAGAATTGGCGGACGCAAAAAAAGCGAGCATGGCCTGTCAATAACGAACCATTACCTAAATATCAAGATAGTTATTTCTTTTGCTTTAAAGCCCGACGGCGTCGCGCTTCCATTGGATCAGCCAATAAAGGTCGGTAGATTTCAACCCGGTCATTTGGGTACAGTTGGGCGTCTAGCGCTTTCAGCTTACCGAAAACACCCACTTTCTGCTTCTCGAGATCTATTTCGGACGAGCGCAGCAAGATACCGCTGAGTCGTATTGCCTCTTGAACATTGCACTTTAAAGGAACTCGAACGTCGCGCATGATAATTTCAGCAACGCCCGGGTAGCAGACCTGTATCGTCATGAATTGATCAACTGCCATACACTAACTCCGCCCTAGCACAAAACGCATCGACAAAACTATTTGCAATCTTACTAAAGACTGGCCCAATCAAAGTTTCTAATAATTTACTTGAAAAATCGTAATTCAGATCAAACTCTATCTTGCAGGCATCGGCGCGCAACTCAGTAAACTTCCAACGACCAGATAATTGCTTAAAAGGCCCCTCAACCAGATTCATTTCCATCAAGTGAGGCGCCTGATTGCTATTTTTGGTTGTAAAACTTTGTTTAATGCCATGATAATTAATAGAAAGTGTTGCAATTAAATCAACATCAGTTCTCTCATGAATGTGAACCTCACCGCACCACGGTAAGAATTCAGGATAATTTTCAACACGCTCTACCAGCGCAAACATTTGCGCTGCACTATAACCAATAAAAACTGTTTTATGTACGACTGCCATCCAGGGTAACCATTTGGTAGAATCACAAGTTCGCATTTTAACCGAGTCATCACCGTATCGAAATCATCAATCAGGAATTTGATACGGCAAAGTAACCTATTTTCATCCTAATGAGCATCGCTGATAACAAAAAAGCCTTTCACGACTACTTTATTGAAGAGCAATTTGAAGCAGGAGTCGTCCTCCAAGGCTGGGAAGTCAAAGCCATCCGCGCAGGTCGTCTGCAATTAAAGGAAGCCTATGTCATCGTCCGCGACGGTGAAATTTTCTTGTTTGGTGCCCATATCGGCGCCCTTCCGACTGCATCTACCCATATTC
The DNA here is from genome assembly GCF_049340285.1 of Undibacterium sp. SXout20W. Classification (NCBI taxonomy): domain Bacteria; kingdom Pseudomonadati; phylum Pseudomonadota; class Betaproteobacteria; order Burkholderiales; family Oxalobacteraceae; genus Undibacterium; species Undibacterium sp. SXout20W. The sequence goes on from NZ_JBMPPH010000036.1 coordinate 36,430, forward strand.
ACCCCGACTCTGTTCGCACAAGAAAATTATTGCTGCACGCGGCAGAAATCAGCAAACTAATCGGCAAAGTTGAGCGCTCTGGCTACACTATGGTGCCGCTCAACATGCACTTCGTAAAGGGAAGAATAAAATGCCAAATTGGACTTGCTAAAGGCAAAAAACAACACGACAAGAGGGATACAGAAAAAGAACGTGACTGGCAACGCGAACAACAGAAAATTATGAAGCAGCACCGACGTTAAGCGAATTCGCGTGTTCGTCACATGAAAACAAGTGAAAATAGCCGGAGGTAGGTAGTAGGAGGCAGACTTACTTGGCCGCGAGTATCGAGAGTGAACAAAACGACCGCGGTCAGGAGAAATTCAAAGAGTCAAATGGCGGATAACGAACAATCAATTATTTATTTGGTGCTTGCAATTGTTGTTCAACATCATGTATTTGTTGCCTTAATGCTATTCGCTCTTCACGGCTTAGTTTCGCCTTCGGCTTTTCGTTTTGATTTTTCAAGGGTAATTTCTGATTTACCGCCTCTTCCCCTGCGGCATTTAAAGCCTTACCAGTGGTTACTGGAGGTGCGGTCTCAGCCCGTTTTAACGCCAGCGCTGATTGGTTGGACTTCCCACTCTCTTTAGCAAATTTCTGACCACGTCCGCCTGCTGGCTCTCGGCGAGCAACCGCTGAGCCTGAAAAGATCAAGGCTGCTATCAGAATCATCATTCTGCCGCCGGCTACATTCATCGAATTATCAATCTTAATTTCAGATAATAAAAGAAGGCGTTAAGCCCACCAAATATATCAATCTCACGCAAAAAAGTCATTTTTCGGCAAACACCTATTACCGATCAGAACTCTATTTAATGGCACCAAACACGCGTATCTCTTTGCAAAAACAAAACCTGAAGACCCAGAAGCCAATTCACGATCAAAGGAATGTTTTGATTGAAAATTGAGAAAGAAAAATACAACCTTATTGCGTTTTAGAAACTATAATCGCCATGAAACCCAAAGGTCGGCTCTGTCTGAGCAGCGAGGTTTACCATTGAATCTTCAAGCTAATTGAGCAAAGTAATCGATAGTTATAGTTTAATACTTCTGACTTACGTCCATCTTTCACTAAATGAAATATATGTAACACTTTGTAAGTGCATGGTGTAACAGGTTTCCAAGGCTTGTCGATGCCAGTAAGATATTCACATGAACAAAATTCAATCTCAAGCAGAACCCTCTGCAAAAGCAGTCAATAGCTCGCCGAAGGCAAAAATTTTAGTTGTCGACGATGACCTCCGTTTGCGCGAGCTTCTACGTCGCTATCTGACGGAACAAGGTTTTCAGGTTGTTGGCGCCGAAAATTCTCAAACCATGAGTAAGTTATGGCTTCGCGAACGCTACGATTTACTCGTTCTTGATTTAATGCTGCCTGGCGAAGATGGACTGACCATTTGCCGGCGCCTACGCGGTGCGGGTGATCTCACTCCAATTATTATGCTAACTGCAAAGGGAGAAGAAGTTGACCGCATTATCGGACTTGAAATGGGAGCAGATGATTATCTGCCTAAACCCTTCAATCCACGGGAGCTAGTCGCGAGGATCAATGCCGTATTGCGCAGAAAAGCCCCTGACGAAATACCTGGAGCGCCATCCGATGGCCCGCAAAGCTTCACTTTCGGTAATTTTGTACTTGATCTGGCTACACGCACACTCAAGAAGAACGATGAAATGGTCGCCTTAACCACCGGAGAATTTTCAGTTCTGAAGGTTTTTGCACGTCATGCCCGTCAGCCGTTATCTCGGGAAAAACTCATGGAACTTGCGCGAGGTCGTGAATACGAGGTGTTTGATCGCAGTCTCGATGTACAAATTTCCAGACTTAGAAAATTGATTGAGCCAGACCCATCCAATCCACTCTATATTCAAACCGTATGGGGACTTGGCTACGTGTTCATCCCTGATGGTCAAAAAGCCTAAGTAGTTAATTTCAGATGCAAATGCGTTCCTATTTAAATAGCTTTGAATGGCTACGCAGTGGTCTATTTTGGCGTACTTTTTTTATGCTGGCTATACTGGTCATGTCGAGTATGGCAGTATGGTTTGTCAGTTTTCGCACAGTTGAGCGTTACCCCCGCGCTCAACAACTCACTGCACAAATCACGTCGATTGTTACCATAACCCGCGCTGCCCTGACACATGCAGCACCTGAGAGGCGCAAGGAACTACTGCTTGACCTCGCCAATAATGAGAGTGTCAGGATCTATCTCTTGAACGACGGAGACAGAACCGCTCCCCCTGCCCCAAGCGCGTTTTTCTCAGAGTTAAATAATCTAATGAAAATACATTTGGGCAAAGACACCCGTTTTGCCAAATCAGTCAATGGTGTTGAAGGGTTCTGGGTCAGCTTCGACATCGAAGGCGACAAGTATTGGCTTCGCCTCGACGAAGATCGTATCGAGCCGCCCATTACTTTGCCTTTTCTCAGCTGGACATCAACAACATTGATTATCACCCTCCTTGGAGCAGCGGTGATTTCAAAATTGATCAACGTCCCATTATCACGTCTGAGTTCCGCAGCACGTCTTTTGGCACAAGGAAAACAACCACCTGCGTTACCAGAACTCGGCCCAAAAGAAATTCGCGAAACTAATGCGAGCTTCAATAGTATGGTCGAAGATTTGGCCAGAATTGAAACGGATCGTACCGTTATTCTCGCGGGAATCTCACATGACTTGCGTACGCCTCTGGCGCGCATGCAACTGGAAGTTGAAATGGCAACGCTCGACGAGCAAGCAAGGATTGGCATGCAATCAGATCTGACGCAGATGGATGCGATCATTAATCAATTTCTGGATTATGCCAAGCCAATTGACAACCTCCGTTTTGAAGAAATTAATATAAGCGAACTACTAGAGCAAGTGATACAGGAGTATTCGAGAATCAATTACTTGCACATCCGCTCAGCGATCACGCCAGGACAAATTATTTCTGGCAATAGCACGGAATTACGTCGGATTTTTAGCAATCTTATCGAAAATGCCTGTCGATATGGAAAGAATCCTGATCAACTCAATACGGTGATCGAAATACAGTGCAGCTTGAAAAGCAGGGGTAAAAAACAAGGCATATTGGTCAGTTTCCGCGATCACGGCGAGGGGGCGGCGAGCGATAATCTTGCAAGACTTCTGAAGCCGTTTACACGCGCTGACGCGTCCAGAAGTCAAGCCAACGGATCCGGTTTAGGACTTGCCATCGTTGACCGCATTGTTCGCAGACACCGGGGCAGAATGCGCATTTACAACCATGAGCAAAAAGGTTTTGTCGCTGTAATGATATTCCCTGAAATTAAGTTTAAATAACTTTCATTCGATACAGTCTGTTGAGCAATCCTGCAAATATCGCCATTCCGGACAAATGGGTTCACTTTAGATGGTTAAAAAGTATATGTCTTGAACGGTGGCGTTAATACCGCAATCCAGAACTCCTCTCAAAATTCACACTACAAAAAAAACCCCGCTACTTAATAAAAATAACGGGATTCGTATTGAGCGCTTCGTAAGACACATTAGTTCATTTTGAACCGAACAGGGCGATTTGCACGTCTGCTTTCGCTTTATCAGTCAAATCCTCTTTCGCGGCCTGGTGTTGTGATGCTTTCTTTTGCGAAACCTTTACCGAGACTGGTTGAGGTGCTTGTGAAGGCATCGCCAACTCATAAGTTAATTGCATATTTGAATTAACTTGCTGAGGCGCAGCGACTGCAACAGTCTGCACTTTCGCTGGCGTATTGATAGCAAAAGCGGATGAAATAGGAAAATATGACTCAACTCCTGCAACACCTGCCGCACCGACAATGCCGGCACACACAAGCAACCCAGCAAATACTGAAGGACGCATACGGAAACGGAAGCGTTCCTGTACTTGCACGGAACTTTGCTCTTGTACTTCATCAGTAGCAGTAACGGCAACTGGCGCATTGACCAATATTTGCTGCGCTTGTTGGCGCCACTCTTGCGTATGTTGTTGTTTTTGACGCAATTTGCCAATCAGTTCATTTGCTAAAACTTCTGCCTGCTGATATTCAGCCTCCAATTTCAAACGTGCTTGCTCAGCCTCGTTCTGCAATGCTATTTCCTGTTCAGAAATCGCCTGTTGCAAAGCAACAACACCAGCTAATTGTTGTTCTTCACGCAAGCGAAGTTGTTGCACTAACTTTTCCTGCAATGCCTTTTGTTGCAATTCCTCGGCGCTCATCTTCACTGCTTGTTCCTGCGCTTGCTCTAAGGCCCGCTTTGCAGCCGCTTGTTCAGCGCGACGTTGCAGCAGCAAATCTGCAAAGGCAGCTTGTTGCTCCTCTTGCTCCTCCAAATCTGCCAACAAAGCCTGTTCCTCTTGAACTCTTAACGCAATATCACAAGCCAGTTTTTTTTCTGCCGCAATCCGTTGTGCTGCCAGCTCCGCCAAGACTTGCTCTTGCTGAATACGTTCGTTCAATGCAGCGTTGGCGAGTTGCGCTTGCTGCATTTGCGCGTCAGTAGAGATCAGCAAGGATTGCTCAAGGGCTAATTTTTCTTGCTCTATTGCAGCAGCTTCCAATAGTTGACGGGCGCGAAGTTGGCTTTGAGCTGCTAATTCAGATTCTGCCTTCAAGCGATCTTCAGAGGCTTTCATAATCAGTTTCTCCGCGTCCATTTTTTCGTGAATTGTTTGCAAAGTTTGCTGTTTTAATTCGGCATTTTCTTGTTCACGTTGTTTTTGCAATGCAATCGCTGCAATTTCTTGTTGCAATAACTCAGCGTTACGTGCTTCGAGTTGCTGCAACGCCAGCAACTCATTTGCACGAATTTGGGCCAATTCGGACGCTTCTATTTCGACGGCCGCATGCATACGCGCCAATTCAACGGCGTCTTTTTCGGCATTTAATTTCATTTGCATTGCGACATTCGCATCTTCTTCTGCCTGCGCACGGATTTCCGCAAGCTGCAAGTATTCTCGCTCTGCTTGCTGCCGTTGTTCGGCTGCCATGAACGCGTTTTGTTCGGCAACAAGTTTCTGTTGAACCGCACTCAACTCTTCCAGCGCAACGGCGGCACGACGGTTTTCCATTGTGACTAAGGCTTCAGTTTCGCGCAGCTTCCCAGCCATCGCTTCGGCTGCCAGACGCTGAGCGTGCGCATGTTCTTCAGACTTCGCAAAAATCGATTGTTCTGTCAAAAGTTGCTGTTGTGCGGCAGCATTGGCTAATTGTTCCTGTTCGCTACGCTCAATCGTCAGCTTCATAAACGCTTTTTCAGCAACTAAACGTTGCTCTGCCGCGTATTGTGCCTGCAGTTCGGCGTGTAGCTTCGCATCCAACTCCAAACTTAATTGTTGCTCAATCGCGAGTCGCTGCTGCTCTGCTCTGCTCGATTCCAGCAATAGAGAAGTTTTTTGCTCCAGCGCCGCTGCAGCCTGACGCTTTACTAAGGCTTCTTCAGAGGATTGCGCTAACCAGCGCTTTTCGGCTGAGTTCAATTCTTCCAATGCTTGCTTGGCGGATTCGTCAGTTTGCTGACGCGCATAGATCAATGTAACGTGTTCTTTTTCAACAGCGAGACGAGCCTCCGCAGCCTGCGCGGCATTGATTTCTGCTTGCTCTTTTTCAGCAAGCATGTCGATTAAGGTTTGTTCTGCTGTATTCCGCTCATGTTGTGCAGCTAACAATTGTTGCTCTTGCTGCAGGCGTTGGCGAGCTAATTCAGCCATCAAATTCTGAGCATCTACGTGGGCGGCAAGTTCCTGGTGCAAGGCGCGTTGTGCTGCCAAAGTTGCCTCCGCCGCCAGACGGGCAACGCGTTCTGCATGCGCATTCGCCTCAGCAAACTCCTTAGCTTCAGTTTCGCTCAGAAGTCGGCGTTGTATATCTTGCTGCACCGATTGCTCCGCAACCAGTTTTTGCTCTGTCATTGCTAACAACGCGCCATCTTCGGCAACGCGTTGCAATACAACTTGTTCCAGTTCAGCGATACAGCGATTTTTTTCAACAAGCAGTTGGTGCGCCCTGTGTTGACTGGCGGCGTAAGCCTCAGCTTGTTCTTGCAATGCTTTTTCCGCGAGCAATTTTTGTTCGGCAAGCTCACTTGCCTCCTGTTCCGCATGAGCGCGGGCGGTCGCGGCAACAGCTTGCTCTTGTTCCGCTTTGGCGGCCGCCATCGCTGAGGCATGCGCGATTTTTTCGGCAGCTAACTTCTCTTCAGCGGCTCGTGCTGCATTTTTTGCTGCTTCAGTTTTTTCTTGTTCTAACCTGGCTTGTAATTCCAATGCGGCTACAACGGTCTGTTGGGATTGCACTTTTTCCTGACCAAGGCGCGACAGTTGTGCAGCTGCTTTAGCGCGTGCCGCAGCAGCTTCTGCAGCCAATTGTTCATTTTTGGCTTGCGCCGCAGTTTCTTCCGCTAATTTCGTTTCTTCTGCTAACTTCAATTCTGTCGCGGCACGCAGATTGCGCTCGGTTTCGAGCAAGGTCAAATGTTGATTACGTTGTTGCTCTTCAACTTTGGCCTTAGCTTGCAACTCTGCCGTCAATTGCTTCTCAGCTTGCAACTTCTGCCGAATCGAATTCAATACCGTTTGTTCGGATTCTGCACGTAATTTCAGCGTTTTACCTAATTCTTCTGCCTCCAAAACTTTAGCTTGTGCTGCGCTGACTGCCTGCTTTTGTAGCACGGCATGCTCCTGCATTTTTTGCAAGCGTGCTTGCTCTGCTTGAATCAGCGCTAATCGGGCATTCCGAGTCTCAGCTTCTTGTTGTTGACGTGCTTGCAAGACTGCAACGTGTTCGCGATCGGCATGCGCTCTTGCAATGACTTCTTCCGCCGTTGCTTGTTCAGCTTCTAATTTTGCTTGTGCAGCGCTAATGGCTTGCTTTTCAGCCTCATTGCGGACTTGTTCTGCACGCGTCAACTCCGCCGCTTGACGACTTTTCAATTCAGCCATTGCCGCCGCTTTGCGTTGCATTTCTTTCTGGATTTCAGCCTGTTCTAAAGCTTGCTTTTCAGCTTGCGCAGCAAATTCGAGAGCAATCCTTTGCTCACGTTCTGCTTGCTCCTTGGCTTGCGCCAACGCTTTCATCTCTTCTTCAATGCGCTGATTATTTTCTGCTTCCAATTGGGCTGCTTGCTCGATTGCCAGCTTTTCTTCCGCCGTCTTCAGCATTTGTTGCACTGCTTCAGCGCGACGGCGCTCAGCATCGAGTTTTTCGTCAAGTAACTCCATTGCTTTCGCCTCATCTTGCGCACGCTGTTGTTGGACGCGTAGTAATTCAGTGACATCGCGGCTTTTTTTGACAGTTGCCTCTGCCATGCGTTGTTGCAAGTCAGCTTGCTCCATCGCTTGTTCCAGTGCAATTTTTTCCGCAACATACTCCGTTTCTTGGGCAATACGGGCAGCGCGTTCAGCACCTTCTTGCATACGCATGAGTTCTGCATGATTTTGATCTGCTTTAGCACGGGCGTCGGCTTCTTCAGTTTTTTGACGCTCAGCCTGCAGTTTTCCTTCTAAAGCGGCGGCGGCCTTTTGCTCAGCATCGGCGCGCATTTTTTCGGCTATTGCCAGTTCTTGTGCACGTTTGGCCTTGAGTTCAGCCGCGGTATTGGCTCGTTTAAGGAGTTCAGCCTGAAATGCGCTTGCACTCAACGCCTGCTGTTCCGCATCCGCTTGCTGGCGTGCTGCCAAAACGGCGACCTTTTCAATCTCAATTCTTTCTTTCGCCAACTTGGCAGCACGTTGCTCTTCTGCAACGCGCTGACGTGCAATTTCTGTCGCTTCTTGATCGGCAACTCGACGTTGACGCGCTTCCTCAGCCGCTTCTGCTTCCGCCTGCATGCGCGTGCGCGCCTGCGCATCCGCTTGCTGTTCATTTTCAATCCGGCTCATCGCGGTCGATTGCAGCTCACGTTCGGCACGGATTCTGGACTCTGTCACCTGACGTATTTTATCTTCGGCTTCACGGCGCGCTTTGGCTGTTGCTGCCGCCGTCAATTCGGCTTGTTCACGTCGACTGGCCGCCATATGCAATTCTTGCTCAGCTTGCATACGCAACTGAATGGCTTCTGCGGCACGACGTTCAGATTCCAGGCGCGCTTGAGCAATGGCATCGTGTTCTTGCTCAATCGCCACGCGTGCCAATGCATCTTCACGCGCACGTGCTTCGAGTGGCGCACGATTAAGGGCAAATTCCAGCGCCATTGTTTCTGCTTCTTCACGCTCTTTTGTGACTTGCAAACTCTCGGTACGCACCTTCATCAAGGCTTCTGAGGTTTCACGCGCTTCGCGTTCGCGCCTTTCGCGTTCACGCGCAAGCTCGGCAATACGCGCATCTGCACGTGCCCGTTCGACGGCTTGTTGACGCGCATCTTCGGATGCTGCTACACGCTCAGCCGCCCAATTACGTGCGGTTTCTGTCTCTTTGCTTAGCTTGATCGCTGCTGCCTTTGCCTTTGCTGCAATTTCCTGCTCAGCTTTAAATTGCAACTCTGCTTTAACTTTGGCTTCCTGTTCTAATTTTTGCCGTTCCTCGGACTGTGCCCGCGCTCTGCTTTCCATCTCTGCACGCTCGTGCAGACCCCGTGTTTCTTGTTCATTTGCAGCGATGCGGGCAACGTTTGCTGTTTGGGACTTTTTTTCCGCCAACAATCGTGCCTGACTACTTTCAACCGCCTCTTGTTCCAGTTGAAGTGTTTTTTGTGCCAACTCTGCCGATTCGGCTTCAACCTGAGCACGCGACTCCGCTAGCGCGCGCGCTTGCATTTCTGCTTTAAGGCGAGTTTCAGCTGCCACCGTAGCCCGCGCTTCTGCTTCAACTCGAGCTATGGCCTCACGTATACCTTTAACGTCAATACGGGAATTCGTTTCGAGAGCGTCAGGAGAGGACGAGAAATCATCTTTTTGATCGGCATGGCGATCGAGGGAAAATCCTCCCAAAGAAAATTTATTTAACAGTGTCTGATTGCTGTCCATTCTTCACTCCTGATTTGATAGCTGCCCCCAACATCAGCCGGCCTAGCTGCTGCGGAACTTCTTACCCTGAATTATCAATGAAGAAAAAACAAACAAACGTTAAAGCAAAGCAAGAAAAACCCCTCTATTCGCGCTTATTCAAATGCAAACATCCCCATAACGTTGTCAGGAGACGTAAAATAGCGGTCACTTCAAATTTAGCTGGAGAAATATCTTGAATGAATTAGTCACTGAAATTAAGCACCCATTGGTGCAACACAAATTATCGTTAATGCGCAGCAAAGATACGCCGACAGACAATTTTCGTCGTTTGCTACGAGAAATCAGCCAAATGCTCGCCTATGAAGTAACGCGTGATCTGCCAATCGAATTCACCAAAATCGAGACCCCGATTCAAACGATCGATGCGCCGACCATCAGCGGTAAAAAATTATGTGTTATTTCAGTGTTGCGCGCTGGCAATGGAATTTTGGATGGCATGCTGGATATTTTGCCTAACGCCCGAGTTGGTCATATTGGCCTATACCGTGACCCAGCAACATTAGAACCTGTTGAGTACTACTACAAAGTGCCTGAAGATATCGCTGACCGCCTGGTCATCGTGGTTGATCCAATGTTAGCAACCGGCAATTCTGCCGCCGCTGCGATCGCACGTCTGAAACTTGGCGGCGCGGTCAGTATCAAATTTGTTTGCCTGTTAGCAGCCCCTGAAGGCATCAAAGTCATGCAAAATGCACACCCAGATGTGCCTATCATTACGGCATCAATAGATCAGTGCTTAAACGACCACGGTTATATCGTCCCAGGTTTGGGCGATGCAGGTGACCGTTTATTTGGTACCAAATAAACGAATCTAAATAAAATAATAAAAGGCGGATTCAATTTCGAAGTGCAACCACATGTTGATGCGATTGTAACTGCTTCATAAATACTTGGTGCGGCGTTTTGAAGCCGAGACATTTTCTGGGACGATGATTTAAGCTGTTCATCGCCCATA
>NZ_JBMPPH010000037.1:0-43433 GCF_049340285.1 Undibacterium sp. SXout20W
CTTGGGTAAGATGTGTGTATGTCATTTCGGGCAACTTTGACTTGGAGGTCTGGAAGGCCGGATGCTACTGCATCTTCCCACCTTTAACCATTTATCTTCAGTTGCACTTCATAGTTGAACTCGCGATAGTAAAGACAATCGGGTTTTTCATTTTGTTTTTAATCCTTATGCCGCTTTGTTTTGTTTTTCAGTCAAATAAAGAATGGGATAAAAAAATCGGGAACCTCAGTTACCCTATTTACATAGGTCACCTATTGGTTATTTACATAATCAATTTTATTTTTGGTGAAATCACCCCTGATCACAAAATTCTCATTCTGGGAAAACTTGTCCCTATCGATAGAGTCATTTTTGCGGTTAGCGTGGTCACGATTTCTATTGGTTTTGCGATTTTTTTAGATAAAACTATCGCTACACCAGTTGAATCCATCCGGCGGCGCTTCAAAAAAATTGGTTAATGGCGTGGCATGCAGCCACGACTCGTTAAGTGTGAGTGCTCGTTTTGCTCCGATGAGGATGAAGTTCCCTCAGCTTTATTTGAATAGCTTTATACCAGCGTCTCTGGTGGATCTAGGTTAAGCGCCCGGTGAAATTTGAAGTCAAGTGAGTAAGCGTAGATGATCGTGTCCACTTATTAAGTGGACACTTGTACATTATGGAAGATGGAATCAATACGCCTAGAAGGCGTCGGCGTCACAGTGCCGAATTCACTGCTCAGGTAATTCAAGCCTGCAAACAATCGGGTGTTGATTTGCATCTAAAACTGACCCAGCAAGCAGCAGAACAATTCCCGGAGCGATGGCGAGGTGTAACCCTCCCGTAAAATCAAGCCATGCATAACCAGAGTTCTTGAGGCAAACTTATATGCCAAAGGAGAACAGAAATGCGTAAGAGCAGATTTACAGAGACACAGATCATTGGAATATTGAAAGCGGTTGAAGCTGGTAGATTGGTCAAAGATGTTTGTCGGGAACATAGTGTTTCTGAAGCTACCTATTACCAATGGAAAGCTAAATATGGCGGTATGGAAGCAGCCGACGTAAAGCGCCTCAAAGACTTGGAGGAAGAGAATCGTAAGCTCAAAATGATGGTTGCTGATTTATCGTTAGAGAACCATGCGTTTAAAGAGGTGATCTGTTTAAAGCGCTAACCCCGAACCAGAAACGGGATTTCGTCAAACAACTGCAAGAGGTTGGACTTAGCCAGCGTCAGGCTTGCAAAGCGATGCAACTCTCACGTTCAAGCATGAGCTATCAGCGGCGGATGGTACCGGATGACGACATCATTGCAGTTTTGCAGGAATTGGCAGAACGTTTTCCGGAACGGGGATTTGGCAAGTATTTTCAGTTAATAAGGCGACGTGGCCACACCTGGAATCATAAGAGAGTTTATCGCGTTTATTGTGGACTAAAGATGAACCGGCGACGCATTGGTAAAAAGCGACTTCCAACAAGAGACCCGCAGCCATTGGCAGTACCTGGGGAAATCAACAAGAGTTGGTCAATTGATTTTATGAGTGACGCGTTATGGTGTGGCAGGCGTTTTCGTACGTTTAATGTGGTCGATGATTTTAATCGGGAAGTACTGGCGATTGAAATTGATTTAAATTTGCCCGCGTCCCGAGTCATCCGGGTGCTTGAGAGGATCGTTGCCTGGCGTGGCTCTCCGGCACAGATCAGAATGGACAATGGACCTGAATTTATTTCAGCAACCTTAGCAGATTGGGCGCAAAAGCATGATGTCCACCTGGAGTTTATTGAGCCAGGTAGACCCATGCAAAATGGCTTCATTGAACGTTTCAACCGCAGCTACCGCCAAAGGGTGTTAGATATGTATGATTTTAAGAACTTGCAGGAGGTCAAAGAAAGAACAGAATTGTGGATGAACGATTACAACGAGCAATGTCCACATGATTCGCTCAACGGGATGACACTTATTGAATACCGATTATTTCATCAACCTCAAAACTCTAGTAATACATGGCACTGATTGGGGGAGGTTTACAGGCCAGTAGTGGTAAAGTCCATCTGACACAGGCGCAGCTATCCATGCTGCTCGAAGGAATCAACTGGAAACAGCCGGAACGCACCTAGCCACCACTATCGCTCTTGTAAACGTCCCAGAACATGCGTAGACTCCATGCATGGCGACCACTCCCTCACTTCCAGACGATATCGATGCCCTAAAAGCATTGCTGCTCCAGCGGGATGGCGAACTGCAATCTTTGCGCCAAACGGTCTCCACTCTGGAATTAGCCCTGAGCGTACGCACGCTTGAGATCGAACAACTAACACTCACAATTACATGAATGACGTGTTGGGAAGACTGCCATTGCAACCATTCAGCCGCATCAGCGAACCACTTCCGCACAACTGGAAGCCTTCTCAATAAATCCGATCATCAATCTAAGGATTGGTCAATCTGTGTTGACCGGGTGCTTACCTTAAAACTTAATTCTCAAGCCTTCGTCGTCACCACATTCCCCGTCTTAGGGGCTCCCTTGAGATTATTGCTCAGGTTTTGCAAAAATGTCGTCAGGCTGGTGCTGTTGCCTGATTGCCCTTCGGCTGCTAATAGGTTGTTGAAGCTGGACTGTAACGCGTCGATGGCGGAGTTGGAGTTGCTTGAAGTGCCGCTGCCTGTGCCGCTGCCTGAGCTAGTGCCAGTGCTGCTGCTTGAACTGCCGCTGGTGCTTCCAGTTGCGCCTAATTGTTGGATCAGGCCTTGCAGGCTGCTTTCCAGTTGGCTTACACCACCGCCACCACCGTGATGATGTCCATGATGACCGCCGCTCGCGCTTGCTACTGCGCCTGTGGCTGATGTGCCGTTGCTTGATTGTGTGCTGCTTTGCGATTGAAGCGCGGCAAACAGGCTTTGCGCAAAGGCGGACAGGGCTTGCTGTGGGGATTCTGTTCTGGTGGTGGAGCCGGTCGACGCTGCTGCAGCGGAAGATGTTCCTGCTGTCGATGACGTTCCTGACGTTCCTGACGTGGCTGATGTCGACGAGGTGGAACTTAATGAGGCAATCGCTTGGTTGATCGCGTTGGCAAATGCGCTGACGCCACCATTACCGTTCTGACCACCATCATCACCGTCGTTATCTTGGCCGACACGTGAACGACCATGTGTATGTTGTGTTTGGGTTAATGCGGTGTTTGATCCTATCGATGAAATTGACATGATTCTTCCTTTGAAGTGTTAATTTATGGCGGCTCAAAAACCGTCGACCTGTCGTTCATAACGTTATACATAGCTTATCGGTTGTTTAATTTGACGAATAGAGGGGTATTTGTGGGTAACTTGTATGTACATGTAACGTTGTCTGAAAAAATAGGGTATTTCGAAACATAAAGCGTGAAGTTGACGGAAGTTGTGTCGCTAAATAATAAACTTTTTAGTTATTTCGGTATTTGAGCCAGTTTTTTGGGGTGGCGGGTCAGAGGTTTCGTTGGCGCTTTGTTAGTTCTATAGATTGGTGTCGGAGTTGCTATGTTAAGATGAAGACGATCGGGAGAGTCACAAAATCATGGTTAAAATTGCATTGATAGGGTTGCTCGTCCTGTTTTTTTGCGCATATTGTTGAAAGATTTGATTCAGTATTTCCATGTCACAAGCTTCTCCATTGATTCCTCCATTACCTATTCGCGACGGTGTTTCTCCTAGCTATCTTTGGCTGCCAGAAGGGACGTGGCCCAATTTGATGGCATTTTTGACGTCGTATTTTCCCGATGTAGACGAAGCAACATGGCTTGCACGTTTGGAAAAAAAAGAAGTGCTGGATCTTGAAGGGCGGATTCTGCACAAAAATAGTCCCGTTAAGCGCGGGATGTGCATTTTTTACTATCGTGAAATTGATCATGAAACGCCGATTCCGTTTGAGGCAAAGATCTTGTATCAAGATGAGCACTTACTGGTGGTCGATAAGCCGCATTTTTTGCCAGTGACGCCGGGTGGGCGTTTTTTGCGTGAAACGCTTTTAGTGCGTTTGAAAAAGGAAACTGGCTTGGCGCATTTAAGTCCGATTCACCGATTGGATAGGGAAACGGCTGGTGTGATGTTGTTTTCACATAATCCGCTGACGCGAGGTAAATATCAGTCGCTTTTTCAGCAGCGACATGTCCGTAAAACGTACCATGCGCTGGCACCTGCACTGCCGGAGGCGCTTTTTCCAATCACTCATCGTAGTCGGATGGAGGAGGGGGAAAGCTTTTTTATCATGCGAGAGATTGCTGGTGAGGCAAATTCAGAAACGATAATAGAAGTCGCTGAACGCTACGGTAATGTTAATTTATATCGACTTTTTCCCTTAACCGGAAAAAAGCATCAATTGCGTTTGCACATGACGAGTATAGGTGCTCCCATCATTAACGATGGGTTTTATCCCGTGGCATTACCTTGCAAGGGGGACGATTTTTCAGCGCCCCTGCAATTATTAGCTAAATCAATTGCATTTGTTGATCCTATTAGTGGTATCGAGCGGTTGTTTAGTAGTGAACGGGAATTGGATATCAAACAGATTGCTGGTGTTTTTGCTCGCAGCTCACTTTAGCGAGCCGACAAATCTATTGACAGAGTAGGCCCTGCCAGCTATGATGTTGGTCTTCGGAGTGTGGCGCAGTCCGGTAGCGCACCTGGTTTGGGACCAGGGGGTCCAAGGTTCGAATCCTTGTACTCCGACCAGAATTTAATTTAATTGCTCATAAAATGAGTGATAAAAAAAGAAAATAAAAAGTAAGTACAAAGTAAGTAAAGCGTAAATAATTTAAAAAGTTTTTCGGAGTGTGGCGCAGTCCGGTAGCGCACCTGGTTTGGGACCAGGGGGTCCAAGGTTCGAATCCTTGTACTCCGACCAAAATTAAAAGGCTTGTTGATCAATTCAACAAGCCTTTTTTCATTTTTATTGCCATCTCATTGCTGTTGAAATTCTTCTTTTTGCCTTTGTCGTACTTCGTTGTAAATGCTGGTCGATACGGTAGGTCGTAGCGTCGGTATCATAGTGCTCAGTAAAACGGTAAAATGCTGGTTTTAACTTTATCCGCATACAGATGTCGCTTGTTAGGCGCTTCATAACAAGTAGCACGCGGTGCAATTCATCCCATGACTGTTCGTACTCGTTTTGCTCCAAGCCCTACTGGCTATCTTCATGTTGGCGGCGCTCGTACCGCTTTGTTTAGCTGGGCGTTTGCCCGTCATCATGGCGGCACCTTTGTGTTGCGGATTGAAGATACCGATCTTGAGCGTTCTACACCTGAGGCAGTGCAAGCGATTCTGGATGGTATGAATTGGCTTGACTTGCAGCACGATGAAGGTCCGTTTTATCAAATGCAACGTATGGATCGCTATCGTGCCGTGTTAGCAGAAATGCTGGCAAATGGCACCGCCTATCATTGCTATTCGTCGCCAGAAGAAGTGGAAGCAATGCGTGAGCGTCAACGTGCTGCCGGCGAGAAGCCGCGTTACGATGGCACTTGGCGTCCTGAAGCTGGCAAGACGTTGCCTGCAATTCCTGCTGATCGCCAGCCAGTGATTCGCTTTAAAAATCCTGCAGAAGGTGATGTCAGTTGGATTGACGTCGTCAAAGGGCAGATTACGATTAATAACCGCGAATTAGATGATTTGGTCATTGCTCGTCCAGATGGTACGCCGACGTATAATTTCTGCGTTGCTGTCGATGACTGGGATATGCAGATTACGCATGTGATTCGTGGTGACGATCATGTTAATAATACGCCACGTCAAATTAATATCTTGAATGCATTGGGGGCAAAATTGCCGCAGTATGGCCATGTTCCTATGATTTTGGGGACGGATGGTCAGAAATTATCCAAGCGCCGCGATGCGGTCAGTGTGATGGATTATTTCGATAAGGGCTATTTGCCAGAAGCAATGCTGAACTATCTTGCGCGCTTGGGTTGGAGTCATGGCGATGATGAGATTTTTAGTATGGAGCAAATGTGTAGCTGGTTTGATCTGACGCATTTATCTGGCTCGGCGGCACAATTTAATCCTGAAAAATTAGCATGGATTAACAATCACTACATCAAAGCTGCCGACAATCAACGTCTTGCTGATTTGGTACGTCCTCAGATGGTCAAAGACGGCGCTGAATTTGCTGCTGCGCCGGACTTGGCCGCTGTCATTGCATTGTTCAAAGAGCGTGCGAACACGACGGTTGAACTGGGTCAGGCCGCGATGTTATTTTATCGTCAGCCAGCAGCCGAGGCTGCATTATTGCAGCAGCACGTGACTGATGCAGTGTTGCCAGCGTTGCGCCAATATGCCGAGGCATGCAAGACGGTCGAGTGGACCAAAGCGGCGCTGTCGGCAGCATTAAAACAAGTGCTGGCAGATCATGCTTTAAAAATGCCACAGTTAGCGATGCCCTTGCGTCTATTGTTAACGGGCCAGTTGCAAACGCCATCGATTGATGCAGTTGTTGAGTTATTTGGTCCTGAAGTTGTCATTCAACGTTTAAATGTGATCGCTGTATAGGTTTTAACGGTGTTTTAGCGTGGGTGAGGGCTTTACATTAAAGTGTTCATCCCCTATAATCTCGCTTCTGTTCTGCAAGGGGGTATAGCTCAGCTGGGAGAGCGCTTGCATGGCATGCAAGAGGTCAGCGGTTCGATCCCGCTTACCTCCACCACGTAAGTGTGGTTGTATCAGAACAGTAATACTTGCTGTCCCCATCGTCTAGAGGCCTAGGACATCACCCTTTCACGGTGAGTACAGGGGTTCGAATCCCCTTGGGGACGCCAATAAATTTTATTGTGGACAGCAAGTAAAAATCGAAATACAGGTCAGTAACACGGACAGAATATGTCCCCATCGTCTAGAGGCCTAGGACATCACCCTTTCACGGTGAGTACAGGGGTTCGAATCCCCTTGGGGACGCCAGGTTGAGAAGCTTCTACAAGAGAAGAGTAAAAAGTTTTGCTCTTCGTGCAGGGGATTCGAAGGGGCGAGCTTGCAAGCGAGCCAGCGGCCTGCGCGAGTGTAGGCGAATACCCTTGGGGACGCCAGTTTTATCCATTTGCGTATAGGCAAATGCAGGTCAGTAATAAGGACAGAATATGTCCCCATCGTCTAGAGGCCTAGGACATCACCCTTTCACGGTGAGTACAGGGGTTCGAATCCCCTTGGGGACGCCAGGTAGCAGAAATAAAGCCCGCACTAGCGGGCTTTATTTTTTCCGGAGCAGAGAGGAGCAAAAAGTTTTGCTCCTCGTGTAGGGGATTCGAAGGGGCGAGCTTGCAAGCGAGCCAGCGGCCTGCGCGAGTGTAGGCGAATCCCCTTGGGGACGCCAGGTAGTAGAAATAAAGCCCGCGATTGCGAGCTTTTTTGTTTTTGAAGCATTCTCCCAGAAGCGGGTGAATGATAGTAATGAGACGCGTTGATCCACTAAAAAGTTAAAACAGCGGCGTGATTTGATCTGCAATTTAACCAATCGAGCATTTGCAATCACCCAAAGCCCTTCCCAGCTTCTGGGAGAAGGGATTTGGGTGTTCTTAATGTCAAATTACTTTTTACTCTGATAAATCTTGTCAAACTCCGCGCCATCATCAAAGTGCTTTTTCTGCGCTTGTTTCCACCCACCAAACACATCTTCGACCGTGAACAATGTAATGGGTTTAAAGTTGGCGGCATACTTTTTTGCTGCTAATTCTGAATGTGGACGGAAAAAATGCTTAGCAGCGATATCTTGACCAGCCTCAGAAAAAAGAAACTCAAGGTAAGCAGTGGCTACCTTGCGGGTGCCTAATTTATCAACGACTTTGTCCACTAAGGCAACCGGAGATTCAGCCAGAATGGAGAATTTTGGATAAACGATATCATAATTGCTTTCACCAAATTCTTGCTTAACAAGCTGCACTTCGTTTTCAAAGGTGACAAGTACGTCGCCAATTTGTCTTTGTGTAAATGTCGTGGTCGCACCGCGTCCACCTGCATCCAAGACCGGGACATTCTTGAAAATGCGTCCTACCAAATCTTTCGCTTGCGCTTCATTGCCACCATTTTTAATGACAGATCCCCACGCTGCTAAGTAAGTGTAGCGACCATTGCCTGAGGTCTTTGGATTAGGGACGATGATCTGTATCCCAGGCTTACCTAAATCATCCCAATTGGTGACGTGTTTTGGGTTGCCTTTGCGGACTAAAAATACCATGGTCGAATAAAAAGGGGCAGAGTTATTCGGAAACGATTTAGCCCAATTCGCAGGGATTAAGCCTTT
Source organism: Undibacterium sp. SXout20W (assembly GCF_049340285.1). Lineage (NCBI taxonomy): Bacteria > Pseudomonadati > Pseudomonadota > Betaproteobacteria > Burkholderiales > Oxalobacteraceae > Undibacterium > Undibacterium sp. SXout20W. The sequence continues at coordinate 8,234 of NZ_JBMPPH010000037.1, forward strand.
ATCGGCAATCGCATCGATATCGTTGGCTTGATTCATAGTAACGACTGAGGCAGTCAAGCCATCAATAACGGAGCGCGCTTGCTTGCTTGAGCCGCCGTGTGATTGGTTGATGGCGATCGTTTCCCCCGTTTTTTTCTTCCAATCGGCGACGAATGCAGGATTCACTTCTTTGAATAACTCACGGGTCACATCATACGAAGCATTCAGCAAGGGCTCAGCCGCTCGTGCAACTGGCAGGGCGCATAGGTAAGTAGCCACTATGCCTGCGAACATGCTACCAATGACGATGCGTCGACGAGGGCTATTGGATATCTGCGTGGGAACTAAGTTATTTGTTGTCAGCATTGTCATCACCTTTCATTTAGCTTTCATGTACCTTTAATTAATCTTTATCATCTTCCTGAATTGTCGCTGGAAAGCCAAGTACATTATTCTTCTTTGTTTAGATGCTTTTGACATAAATTGGGGAGGGAGGATGGTTAATAGATGGCGCTATATCGATAGCTGAAAACATTCTACGCCTCGTGGGGTAAAAGTTTTCATGCTGAATGATAACTTTGTTACACTATGAGCTTCATTTTGACCACAAAAGTTTCATGAAAACTCATTCATCTTTTTCCGTTAAATTACTGGCGGGTCTGGTCGCCGGTGCCCTTACGCTACCTATCTGTTTTGCTGCGGAACCAGCGGTTGCTGCAGACCCACATGCAAATCAAGCTGGTGGCATTGAGTGGCGTAAAGATAATAATCTGGATGCGGCGTTTGCTTTGGCAAAGACGAGTAACAAGCCCTTATTTTTGTATTGGGGCGCTATTTGGTGTCCGCCTTGTAATCAAGTGAAAGCGACCATTTTTAATCGCCAGGAATTTATCGAAAAATCCCGTCACTTTATTCCCGTGTATCTCGATGGTGATAGCCCAAGTGCGCAAAAATTCGGCGCGCAATTTAAAGTGCGTGGCTATCCAACGATGATTTTGCTAAAACCGGATGGTACGGAGATTACTCGCTTACCAGGAGAAGTTGATTCTGAGCGCTACTTGCAAGTGTTGACTCTGGCATTAAACACCTCGACCTCCATCAATGAAACCTACAAATTGGCGGCGGCTGGTTCTAAAAAAATCAAAGCACAAGACTGGCGATTACTGGCCGATTATTCGTGGGATGATCCGGATCAGAAGTTGGTGAACCCCAAAGAAGTGCCTGCAACGCTTTTGCATTTAGCTGAGGTGTGCCCGCCTGGCGTCACAGCGACGCGTTTGTACATGAAGGGTTTGTTTGCGCTCGCTACGGCAGAGCCAGGTGACGCTTCTGGTAAAGTGGCGCTCGATAAGACACAAGCATTGGCGAAATTGTCAAAGGCATTGGCTGATCCCAAAGTCGCTCACGATAATCTTGATTTAGTGACAGGTCCTGCCGCCGAATTGACCAACTTTTTAACGGCAGCAAAGTCACCGCAACGATTGAAACTGGTCACTGTATGGAATCAAGCCCTCGCCAAATTATCCGATGACACGAGCATTTCTAAAGCGGATCGACTTGGCGCCGTCATTGCGCAAGTTTCACTGGCAAAATTAGATAGTGCTCAGATCAGCCCGGCGTTACAGGCCGATGTGAAAAAACGTGTTACTGCCATTGACCAGGCGACCACAGATGCTTATGAGCGTCAGTCTGTTGTTCATAGCGCTGCGGCGGCACTTGGCAGTGCAGATTTACTTGATGATTCGGATGCCTTGTTAAAAGCAGAACTTAAACGTTCGCATTCACCGTATTATTTTATGTCTACTCTGGGTAGTAACGCGAAGAAGCGTGGTGATAAGGCGGCTGCTCTAAGCTGGTATGCACAGGCATACGATGCATCAAAAGGCCCTGCCACGCGTTTGCAGTGGGGTGCCAGCTACGTCAGTAACCTGGTTGATCTGGCGCCGACTGATGACGCGCGCATAGAGAAGACAGTGAGCGGTATATTTACCGAGGTGGCAAAGACAGAAAATGCGTTTTATGAACGAAATCGTGCGTCTCTGGACAAAATTGGTAAAAAGCTGCTTGAATGGAATAAAGAGGGAAAACATCAGCTTGTCTTCCAAAAAGTGCACACGCAGCTAGATGGTATCTGTGCGAAGTTGCCTGCAAGTGATCCGCAAAAAGCGGCATGTCAGGGCGTCTTGAATAGATCTTGATGCATGAAGTGCACAGTTATCTGGTTTGATCTGATTTAATCTGATTTGATTTTAAAAATGCGACCGCTTTGGTCGCATTTTTTTGTGTTGCTAAAGATGTGACTTAGCAATTCATCTTAGAAACTCGTTGATATGCCAGCATACAAAGTACGTCGAGCCCCATATTGTGGAGCGCCGACACCGACGCCTGAACCGTCGCGCAGGAGATAGGTTTTATCGAAGATATTGATCAGCGAAAGTCTTCCCTCGATATCGCCAACGGCCGTTTTTTTCCAATTGTGTACGAATGCAGCGTTGAACGTCGTGTACGGATTCAGCGCCGCAGAATTGGGTGTGCCACCGATCGGTGTTTTGCGTAAGCCACTACCATACAAAAAGTCGCCACTAATCTGCGATTCACCAAAATGGTAATGTGCGCCGCCAGATACCGTGTAGGTCTGGTTGTGATCAACGTAAATGTAATGGCTGGCGATATAGGCTAACTCGTCTGGTTGGAATAAGGATTGGCCAGAAATGATATTAGTTGCCTGTGCTTTTTGCAATGAGGTATTGAGAAACCAGCCCCAATTTTTTTTATTATAAATGGCGGAGAGTTCCAAGCCTTTGGCATAGCCTTGCGCATAGTTGAATGGCGATAAAATCAAGGCCTGGCCAAACTGACCTTCGTCTAACATATTGCTGATTTTTTTGTAATAAGCGTCTGCGGTCAGGCTTAAATCATCATTCACTTTGTGGCTGATGCCGATGTCGAAATAATGGGTGCGCTCAGACTTAACGTTGTCGGACGTTGGCACCGTCGGCGCAGTCGTGGTGTTGGCGTACAAGTTGATACTCGCTTGCGATGCCAGTTCTTGCGGTGGCGGTGTGAAATAACGCGAATAGCCAGCATGGATCGCCGTGTCGTCAGTCACTTTATAGGCGAGATTCAAACGTGGGCTCCATTGTTGTTCTTCAACGAAAGCAGAGACACGATCAAAGCGTATGCCGTAATTTACGGTCAATGGCGCAGAAATGTGCCATTCGTCTTGCGCATAAATGCTATAGAGCTGCCCGACTTTGCTGGAGCGATCAACGATGGTCAATGGTATATTCGCAGCTTGATTACCGTTTGCGTCAGCAGGGAATGTAGCAACGATATTGTTACTTTCCGTCGTCTGGCGTGTATAGGCAAAGCCTGTTCTGAACGTATGTTCCGGATTAATTTTATAGCTGGCGTCGCCTTGTAATCCCGCCGAGGAATTGGAGCGAGTCGTGTCCGAAGAGACGCCGTTATACACTAAATCGCCGATGGCATCCGGGGTGTAGTGGAGCTCAGAATATTGTTTAAAACCAGACAGCTGGAAATTGAGCGCGCCAAGCGTTTTTTGATACGACAAAACGACGAAGTTATTTAGCTCATGTTGATTTTCATTGAGCTGCGAAGAAGGTAAAGTGCTAGTTCCTGCTGTCATATCGCTGACGCCCGCGAGTGAGTATGCTGGCGGTTGTGCAGGATTGTTTGGAATCTGAAACTTGCCTGTATAGGTGCCAAACATCATACCAAGACGGGTATCATCGTCAAGGTAGTACGATAAATTGGCAAACGTCTTGGTTTGCTGCGTTTTATCATGAATGGCATCTTTAGCTGGAATGGGATTTTCTATGCCCATATTATTGGACATATAGCTACCGGACAAATAGTAGTTAAACGCGCCCACGGTACCAAAAAATTCCGCGCTGGGATTGGTGTAATTATTTCCACCCACCAAAATACCAATCCGACCACCCGGTGCGGTGTGACCTTCTTTTGTTTGAATATCGACAATCCCCGCAGTACGCAAGCCAAACTGTGCTGGCAAAGCACCCGTCATAAAATCAGTTTCGTCGATTTGACGAGTATCGATTGATTGACCAAAACCAGTGATACTTTCAGGTAATTGGACGCCGTTAATCCTATATTGCACGTTGCCATGCTCGTCACGTATATGCAAGCCACCGGAAGCCTTTGAATCTTGCGCTACTCCTGGAAAACGTAATAGCACCTCATCGAATGGTGTGGAGTCGCCCTGACTCATGGCATCCACCCTATGTTTGTCGATGGAATAGATTGTTGTTCCCACCTTTGGGGAAAGGTCTACCCGTGCACTTTTTAAATGTGCGGACTTTACTTCTACTGTAGAAATAGCTTGGTCAGAGGAATCGCTTGCCGTCGTTGCCGTCATTGGCGTCGTTGCCGTCGTTGCCGTCATTGGCGTCGTTGCTGTCATTGCTAATGCATCTTCATTTTCTGCGGCAATTACTGATGCTGACGCGCTGGCAAACAGTCCAAGCAGCACTAAGGGCAGTGGGCGCAGGCGGAATGAAGGATGAATTTTTTTTGTCATGGTGAACCTTTACTTGAAACTTAGTCAATTACTGTGCGATCACAGACGACATTGCACTGCCATGTGGCGCGCAGAATTGCGTCTTGTTTATCTGTCGAATTGATTGTTGGTCATTGCACCATGCCGCATGTTTTTAACGTGCAGCATGCTATTAATCGGCGCTTATTTATTCATAGTGATTCAAGATGCGCATCGCTAATTCTTCGGCCAGTTTGGTCTATGAGGATGCGCGATGATGAATCAATCAGTGAGATAGATCGATCGAGGTAAGCTTAGGCAACCGCAGGTGGACCGCAGCTTGGTGGCAATAATGTGGGAGACGTAAATTCTGCAGCTTGATGATCGTTGGCAAACAGCGCATAAGCGACAAAATCTAATGTCACTAAGGTGGTTGCCGAAGGTGTTACGTGGTCAAATTTATCTGATACGGCGCTGCACAGAGAACAACCCTGGTCTTCCACTGAACTTGCATGGTGATGCGTTGCAGCCGTTGAAATCAATAAAACAAAGCTCAAGGCCGTCAGTAGCGCTACGCCCGTTTTCCAGCCGCGCAAGGCGACAGACCGCAACAAAGCCATGCTTCGGCTTTGATTTGCTAGTCTTAGTCTGCTTTGATCAGACTTGAGAAATTGACGGCACAGCATGAAAAATAACACTCCGGCGTTTGCGTAAATGTGAAAGGTGCGAAAAATGACTCAGGAAGATAAAGTTATTAGTGAAACCTGCATTACTAAAATTCGTAACTACAGTCCATTACTGCAGCGAGCAGCCAACATTGACAGATAAAAATGTACCACTTGCACACGCATCTCAACGTTTAGCCCAATATCATCGCATCGCCCTCCATCATAACAAATATCAGCGGACCAAACCTGTGAACTCGTGAATGAGATGAGCTGCCGTGGGACTATCATGCTGTTATTTAGTTCCCAACTTCTTGATTCTCCTACTGGATCACAAGTTGCTATCCCAGAAAGACCCTTTATATGAAATTCTTTATGCTAATTTTCGTATATGTAAGTGAATTTATATGATTGGAAAGCATTAACCGATGTCGGTAAGATCGGGTTCTGTGATTTTTTGGTGTGAATATCAGTGATACGTATTGAGCAAGTTCAAAAGTTTTATCGAGTTAGTCGCGGTAGTGGTAGTGCAGGGAAGCAAGTACAAGCCCTACGCGATATTAATCTACATATTGAGCAGGGAAAGATTTTTGGCATTATCGGGCGTTCAGGTGCGGGTAAAAGCACCTTGTTACGTACCTTAAATTTATTAGAGCGACCATCATCTGGAAAAATTCTTATTGATGGCGCAGACATTACGCAATTTGATACTGCGCAGTTGCATGGACTGCGTCAGCGTATCGGCATGGTATTTCAGCATTTTAATTTGCTGAGTTCAAAAACTATTGCAGACAATATTGATTTTCCGCTCAAATTAGCCGGAACCTACACGGCCCAACAACGTCGTCAACGCGTCGATGAGTTATTGGCTTTGGTTTGCTTGACTGATCAAAAGGACAAATATCCGTCACAACTTTCCGGTGGTCAAAAGCAACGTGTAGGGATTGCCCGAGCGCTAGCCAATTACCCGACTTTATTGTTATGTGACGAGGCAACCTCAGCGCTCGATCCAGAAACAACTCAGTCTATTTTGCGCTTACTGTCAGACATTAATCAGCAATTGGGTTTGACGATTGTATTGATTACCCATGAGATGCAGGTTATCCGCACGATCTGCGATCAGGTTGCGGTCATTGATGCGGGTGAGATTGTTGAATCAGGAGACGTCGCTGATGTGTTCTTACACCCGCAGCATGGCGTGACGCAAAGTCTGGTGGCTGAAAATCAAGCCTTAGATATCGATTTAATGACGCTCCATCGCCATCGTGAAAATGGCGTGCTAGCACGTTTAACTTACGTTGGTGCAGCTGCTCATGAGCCAATTTTGAGTCGGGTCGTGGCACAAACGCAAGTGCAGATGGTGATTTTGCAGGGAACGATTTCGCGCATAAAAAATACCCCGTATGGCCAATTGCTCGTCGAGTTGATTGGGACCCAAACCGATATTGACCTAGTCTTAGTATCGTTACGCGATGCTGATGTGCGCGTTGATCAACTTGAGTTGCCTGAACAAGCAGAGCAGAACCATCGATTGAATTGGGAGTAAATAAAAATGGATTTTACAAATATTGATTGGGAAGATATCGGGCAAGCGACATTGGATACCCTGACGATGACCGGATGTTCGCTATTTTTTACGATCCTGTTGGGTTTGCCTTTGGGGGTCTTGTTATTTGTTACAGGTAAGAAGCAATTGTTAGAACAGCGCGGTGTGTACGCTTTGTTGTCAGTCTTGGTGAATGTGTTGCGCTCCGTACCATTCATTATCTTGCTGATTGTCTTGATTCCCTTCACCTTGTTTTTAGTGGGTACATCCTTAGGTGTACCTGGAACCATTCCGCCCTTGGTCATTGGTACCACGCCATTTTTTGCCAGACTGGTTGAGAACGTTTTGCGCGATGTTGATCGGGGCATTATCGAGGCTTGTCAGGCGATGGGTGCTAAAACGCATCAGATCATTATTCATGCCTTGTTACCCGAAGCCTTGCCAGGTTTGATTGCGGCCGCCACCGTAACAACAATTGCTCTAGTTTCTTACGCTGCCATGTCCGGTGTTATTGGTGGTGGCGGTTTAGGTGATTTGGCTTTGCGTTTTGGTTATCAACGCTTTCAGACGGATGTGATGATCGTCACCGTCGCCATTTTGATTGTGTTAGTGCAGGTGTTGCAGTTCTCAGGTGACAAATTGGTCGCCAGATTTACCCGTAAGTAGTTGGTTTTTTCCATTTAATAAAAATAAGGATAGTTACTATGAAGCTCTCATTTCAACAAAAAATCAAACATCGCCTGAGCCTGGCAGTGGCAGCCAGCTTAACGGTCGCGAGTGTTTTTGCCGCTGGTGTCGCCCATGCGAACGACGTGCTGACCATCGCTGCAAGCCCTGTACCGCATGCGGAAATACTCGAATTCATTAAGCCGCAATTGGCCAAAGAAGGCGTCGACTTGAAAATCAAAGTATTTACTGATTACATTCAACCAGCAGTGCAAGTGAATGAAAAGCATTTAGACGGTAATTTCTTTTTGCATCAACCTTACCTGAACGAATTTAAGAAAAGTCATTCTAACGATATCGAAGTACCAGTCGCTAAAGTGCACGTAGAACCATTTGCAGCCTACTCTTCTAAATACAAAAAAGTCGCTGATATTCCGAATGGCGCAACAGTGGCGATCCCAAATGATCCATCTAATTCTGGTCGTGCTTTGCTGCTGTTGGCAAAACAGGGCTTATTAACCCTGAAGGATCCAAGCAATATTTCTGCAACCAAAAAAGATATCATCGCCAATCCTAAAAACTTGAAATTTAAGGAGCTGGAAGCAGCAACGCTGCCACGTGTATTGAATCAAGTTGATTTGGCGTTGATCAATACCAACTACGCGATTGAAGCGAAACTGAATCCAGTCAAAGATTCTTTATTCATCGAAGATGCAAATTCACCTTACGCGAACCTGTTGGTAGCGCGTGACGATAACAAAAATAGCCCAGCTTTCAAAAAACTGATCGCCGCTTTGCAATCGCCAGAAGTGAAGAAATTCATCGAAGAAAAATACAAAGGTGCCGTGGTTCCAGCGTTTTAATTTAGCTAAAGGGTGGGGTAGCTGCAACCCGTGTTGTGATCACGTTAAGAAATATTTGGAGGGTTGCACCTATCCGGAAATTTTAGGACGAAAAAAAAACGCCGCAAATTATGCGGCGTTTTTGTTTGAATCTCAATCGAGATTCAATCGCTTAGTTACGTACAACGCGTTTGTATTCGTTAGTGCGTGTATCGATTTCAATCACGTCGTCTTGGCTCACGAACAGTGGAACTTGTACTGTGTGACGATGCGCTTCGATTGCGTTTTCGATTTTCGCTTCTTTCAACACGTTACCAGAAGTGTTGCCTTTGACTGCTGGCTCAGAGTACACAACTTGACGTGCGATCGTGGTTGGCAATTCAACGGAAATTGCTTTGCCATCATAGAAGACGGCTTCGCATTCCATGCCATCTTTCAGGTAATGCAATGCATCGCCCAAGTTTTCTTCTTCGATTTCGTACTGGTTGTAATCTGTGTCCATAAATACAAACAATGGATCAGCGAAGTAAGAATAAGTTACTGGCTTTTTGTCCAGAACGACAACGTCAAACTTGTCGTCGCCACGGAATACGGATTCTTGTGGGCTGTTAGTCAGAAGATTTTTCATCTTCCATTTGTAGGTGAAGCCCGTGCGGCTTGAACCGTTAACGTCAGAGCGCAAAACGATCATAGGCTTGCTATCGACCATAATAATGTTGCCAACACGAATTTCTTTTGCAGGTTTCATAGTAAATATACGTAAAAAGGTGATTGCATAAAAATCATCTGTTGCCTACTGGTAAAAGCCCTGCAAGCCCACGTCCGATTGAATTTGAAAATACGGTAAAAATTAACCGCACATTTTACCCCATTTTTTACCAACAATTACTGCAGAGTGGCGGCAAACTTGAGTAAATTGGTGCTGAAATTGCCATTTTTGAGCATTTCTTTGTGCCATTCGATGCTCATGGCGGTGATGGATGGTAAGTCTTTTAGCAATGAGCGCCAGATTGCTTCCCAACCAGCGTCAGGTTTTTCAGCATCATTCCATACAAGGGATAAATGCTTCAGGCTGGCAGATGCCGGGGTATAGCGTTTTAAAAATGCCTTGAGTTTAACGTGATGCAGATTGTCGTCTTGCGGATAAATGTGCCAGATAAAGGGCTTGTTCGCCCATTGAGCGCGTACAAACGAGTCTTCGCCACGAACAAAATTCACGTCACAAGCCCACAATAGACGGTCATAGTCTGGCTGCGGCATGAAGGGGATGACACGTAAACTTAGGCCACCTCGTGTCGCGTGAGCGCCAGCTTTTCCGGGGCGCCCCAGGAACTGTTCAACGGCGGCGCTTGCAACGCCTTCCGGTACGAGGCAGGTCACGGCGGATGTGCTGTTTTGCCATGCATCAAATAATGCTACCACCGGCGCATGCGGGTAGCAAAACAACGACACTTTGGTGGCAGCTTGCTCTTTGTCCGTCAATCCTAATTGCGACAGGAATTGTGCTTGCGCCAGTTGGTCGGATTGAAACTGCTGGCGCTGCTCGTTTAAGTTACTTTCTACGATTAAGCCCCCCGTTTTATTCGTGAAACCGGGGAAAAAGAAATATTTCGTCAATGAATAAGACGGATGTGGTGATGGCAGGGTGTGGCAACCTTCCACCCACTCTTCAGCGCTCAAACCCTCAAGGTTGAACCAAAGTGGCCGCGGCGTGCGCACTGCCATCGCCTTAATGTAACCGGGAGGAATGTCACAGCCAAAAAATTCGATGACGAAATCCGCAACGTCACTGCATGTAAAATCAGCATTCTGATCGCGCCAATGCGTCACTTGAATGTCTTGGATTCGCTGTTCTGGTAGCGATGTTTGTACTTCCGGGCAGAGACGTTTGAAACTAACCAAATCATCAACCCATAAGTTGACAGCGATTGCATGCTCATGCGCTAGTTGTTTGGCTAAACGCCAACAAATACCAATGTCGCCGTAGTTATCGACGACCTTGCAAAACAGGGCTAGGGTGGTTTTTTGTTTTGTAACTTCGGCCATGATGATTCTGTGTGATTCTGTGTGATTCTGAGAGAGATTACCCGCTACTGTTCGGTGAATTTCTATGCGGGCAGATTAATCGTGCGATTGTAAAGCCCACCGGGGTTTTTAAAAAATTAAGCGAAATGATTTTTCCATTCACGTAATGCAGCAAAATTAGCCGCTTCATCATGCGAATTTGTAATTTTGTGATGTTTGAGCAAACTGGAAATCACACTTGCTTGTCGGCTTCGCAAAAAAGGATTGGTTTGCTTTTCTAATCCGATTTGCGTGGGTACCGTGGGAATACCCTGATCTCGTTTATGCTTTTCGGTGACCAAACGCTGTTTTAGTTGGACGTTGTCTGGCTCTACCTCCGTGGCAAAACGCAAGTTCGACAGCGTGTATTCGTGTGCACAATAAACCATGGTGTCGTCTGGCAACTGCGCTAATTTGTCGAGTGAGGTCAGCATTTGGGCTGGCGTGCCTTCAAATAACCGGCCACAACCCCCGGCAAACAGGGTGTCTCCACAAAACAGCCAATGTTGAGTTGCTGCGAAGTAGGCTATATGCCCCAGTGTGTGGCCCGGTACGTCGATCACTGAAAGCTGTAAATCCAGTTCTGGCAGGTGTACCGTATCACCTTGGCGTAAGGCTTCTGTAACGACTGAAATACCATCATTTGCCGGACCAAATACGGGAATTTGGCGAGACGTCGCTAACTTTGCCAAGAGCGCCGGAACGCCACCAATATGGTCAGCATGGTGGTGTGTCAGCAAAATCGCAGATAATTCGAGCTTATGTTGTGTCAAGGCATGTAATATAGGCACTGAGTCGCCCGGATCAACAACAACCGCATGTGTTCCATTGTGGATGATCCAAAGGTAATTATCCTGAAACGCGAGTACCGTCAAAATAGTCAGAGAGCTGTTCATAGATATGTGGATGCAATGGAAAAGAACATTATAGACCTCACTGAATGGTTAGAGTTGCCAGCAGGCCGCTACGTGCTCGAATGGGAACAAGCATTGCTGGCAAAACTGACGGTTGATATTTTTGGCTACAATGCCGTACAAATTGGCATGCCACAAATTGACGGTCTGGCAGCAAGTCGTATGCCGAATCGGTGGTTGACTGATTCCGTGTTACCAGTTTCGCCTATTTTTCCTGCGACGACCGCGCCGCGCCCGATTGTGGTTGTCCATGATTTTTCAGAATTGCCGTTCGATACGCAAAGTATTGACCTGATTATTTTGCCGCACGTTTTAGAATTTACTAATGAGCCGCATCAACTGTTGCGTGAAGTTGAGCGAGTATTGATACCGGAAGGCCGCGTCATTATTAGCGGTTTCAATCAGGCAAGCTTGTGGGGGGCGAGGCAATTTGCGGGACGTTTAAATAAGCGTTATTTTCTCCCGCAAGAGGGAGAATTTATCAGTTTCGCACGGATGAAAGATTGGCTGAAGTTATTAAATATGGAAATCGGAGGCCATGAATTTGGCTGTTACGTTCCCCCATGTTACTCAGAAAAATGGTTGCAACGCTTCCAATTTATGGAGAATTCCGGTAAAAAATGGTGGCCCTACCTTGGGGCAGTCTACATGGTGCAGGCTGTCAAACGTGTACGCGGTATGCACCTGGTTGGCCCCGCATGGAAACAAAAACGTCTGGCACGCGGAAACGCGGTTGCCGTCGTCAATAAAGCAAAAAAATAAAAAATATGGATAAAATTGAAATTTATACGGATGGCGCCTGCAAAGGTAACCCAGGTGTTGGCGGTTGGGGTGCGCTACTCGTTGCTGGTGAAAAAGAAAAAGAAATGTGCGGTGGCGAAAAAGAGACCACCAACAATCGTATGGAATTGATGGCGGTAATTCAGGCACTGGGCGCCTTAAAGCGTCCATGCCATATCACTTTGCATACCGATAGCCAATATGTGCTCAAAGGTATTACCGAATGGATTACTGGCTGGAAGGCTAAGGGTTGGAAAACCGCTGCCAAAGCCCCCGTAAAGAACGTCGATTTATGGCAAGCACTGGATGCCGCGCAATCTACCCACAAAATAGAATGGCGTTGGGTGCGTGGTCATACGGGGCATCATGGCAATGAGCGTGCTGATCAACTTGCTAATCGTGGTGTCGAAAAAGTATTGGCGGGTGAGGTTTAATAAATTGCGTAGGCTGGACAGTAAAGTCGTCGCTAAAAGATAGGATTTGGCGGTATGAAGCGCATTAATAATGAAGAAGTGATAAAGCAAAAGGAGACGCCAGACAGGCAGCGTCGATTGGCTTTGGCAGCTTTATTGACGGTCAGTGTTTCTCCTGTTTTTGCAGTGTCAGAAAATGAGGTACCTCTGCTGATCTGGCAGTTAACTGATAATCTTAATCAAGCTTTGCCGACAAAGCCCTCGATACAACGTGTTGTTGATTATCTGCGCATCAAATCTGGCATACGCCTTCATTTACATGCCTATCCATGGAATCGTGCATTGAAGTTGGCCAATGAAGGCAGTGCTCCAATCTGGGGTTTGTCGCAAACGCCAGATCGATTGCAGCGCTTCGTTTTTTCGCATCCTATTTTTGAAACCAATGTATGGATGCTGGTAAGCAAGTCGCAAACCTCAGCGATCAGTAATCTGGCCTCGCTCGCTGGTAAACGCGTGAGTATTTTTCATGGAGTTTCGTACGGTGCTGAGTTTGATGCGGCAAAAAACACCCTGTTTAAAGTTGAAGAAGATAGCGATAATCTTGGCGCCCGCATGGCAAAGCTGATCGCTGGCCGTTGTGACGTGATGTTGCATTCCAATCACGCTAAAACCGCGGAGCAGGTCGTTACAGAGTTGAGTGACTACGGATATGACGCAAATCAATTACGTGTGATCCCAAATCCTTTATTGAGTGAATCGGTATGCATCGCGATACTCAAGGAAAAGGCTGCCAGCTTCCCGTTCGCTGAGCTTAATCTGGCAATTGATGTGGGCAGGCATACTGGTGAGATTGAGCGGCTATTGCGAGATTAAATTTTGGGGAAGATAGGGGGCGTGGGCGAAGATAGTGGGGGCGCAAGTGACGACAATAGCTCAAGTAGTATGGTCAGATTTGACGCGGTATTCGCCATTTGAATTGTAGGCCTAAGCAAATTGTCTGGTCGCAGGTCTTTGTAAGGTAGAAATTCATCATTGAGGCATCATGGGATGTCAGTAAAGTCTCCAATATCAGTGCCTGATTAGCTGCTGCTCCCACAACTACTACCACAACTACTGCCACAGCTTACGCCTCCGGTCGATGAACTATCTGTCATTTGTGATGCCGGATTATTTCTTGCCCGCGCCAAAGCCTGTTCCTGCATAATCTCAAAACTCTGTTCACTGATTAAGCCTAGTGCCAGCATCTCCGTTGGCTGGAAACTTTGTGGAAAATGAAAGCTTCCTTCGGGGACGCCTAGAAAACTGAGGTTTCTATAACCTAATTTTCCAATGTTATTTTGGTAAGCGTATCCATGTGGCATTTTGAGGCGCGCATCCAGTGTAAATAATGCAGGTACTTCCGCACTAAATTCTGAAATTCTATCTTGGTTTCTGGCGGCCATCAGGCATGCGGCTAAGGCATTTTCAAGCGACCTTGGCATCTCTGTCGCTTCAATATGCGGAATGGTGCGGCCAAAGTGTTTAATGCAGAAGTGATCGAGTGAAATCGATGAATACTTGTTCCATGCGTGCCATACTGAGTCCGCTGCTTTAGATGGAAGTGCGCACGCTTGTTTGCTGCAGGTAACACAGTCAAAAAAACGCATTAAACCTTCGCTAGCGCGGGCGAAAAAAAAGGCATTCTGCGGAATGCCTGGGAATTCTGAAGGGGCGACATCTTGCCAGTATAGAAACAGGGCTGGTGGCATGTCGCGTAAAATTAGTTCATAACTTGACTTGCTGATAAAGTTCTTGGCACGATATTGTGCAACTTGGTGACTGAGTTGCAGAGTGAGGTTTTTGATTTGCATTTGATCTCCTTTTTTGTTGTTTTTGTAAAGTCATCATAGAATATTTAAGGTAATGCGGTATCAGGAAAACTACGTATTTATCGTCAAGGAGCGCGTGAGTTAGGATTGTAGTTCTATTTGCAAATGCTCTAAAAATTGGTGTACATGATAAGCATCAACCAACCCGTGAGGGACAAATGTTCCGACCGGCATCAACATTTTCCCATGTCTTTGTTCGCATTTTCCCACTGAAATTTTTGGCACACTGTCACGACCATCATGTTGGCGTGCATGCGTGATGCCACTAAATTTGATCCATGGCATCGCGGAAAAATGGATCACATCGTCGCGCGCGCATTCGTCGTTGAAGCATAGCCCGCAGCTGTCTTTAATTTTTTGCATTGCCATTTCCGCTTCAGCGGCAAAATGTGCAAAATCCGGCTGAAAGTAGATCGGACAGAAGCCAAATGTATGGTCAGCCCGACTAATTGTGGCATTGACGTGAATCGTGTCATACACGACCACTTGTTGGTCTTCAATGCGATAACGCATGGCCTCGGTATGATTGATAGCGAGCAAAGTTTTATGCAAGTAATACAGGAAAAAGGATTGTTCCTCTCGTTTGCAAAACGCATACGCTTTGCTGCAATCGACATCGGCAATGATGCCGTGAAATGGCTCATCCAACTGCGAAAAAAAAGCGTAATGTTCGCGGCGATTCCACGTGTTCAGGTCGAGAGTTTTTTTCATATCGTGTTGGTGCAACAATGTTCAGTGATACGGGCATCGCCAAAAAAATAGGGATAGTCAGGCTATCCCTATTGTGGCATCTGTAGCAAAACTTTTCTTGCGCTAATCGTTTGCTAACTCAGAGCTTATTTAGCACAAAGATTTGCAAAGCGATCAGCGCATTGCTGCGATCAGTTGTTCAAGTTTGACCGTATCAGCACAGAATGCTCGTATGCCTTCGGACAGTTTTTCTGTTGCCATCGCGTCTTCATTGAGTTGGAACCGGAATGCTTTTTCGTTCATGTCGATCTTGGCGACGTCCGAATGCTGTGCCAACTCCTTGCTCAATTTTTGCGTGATGGTACTGTTGGAATCTGCTAATTTTTGCAATAGGTCCGGGCTGATGGTCAACAAATCACAGCCGGCTAATTCGAGGATTTGTGAAGTATTGCGGAAGCTTGCGCCCATGACTTCCGTCTTATAGCCGAATTTACGGTAGTAAGAGTAAATGCGCTTTACTGACAACACGCCTGGGTCATCTGCACCGAAAATCTCTTGACCAGTTTTTGCTTTGTACCAGTCATAAATGCGCCCAACGAAGGGGGAAATCAATTGCGCACCAGCTTCTGCGCAGGCAACAGCTTGTGCCAGACTAAACAGCAAAGTCATGTTGCAACGGATGCCTTCTTTTTCGAGAATTTCGGCAGCGCGGATACCTTCCCAAGTGGAGGCGATCTTGATCAGTATGCGTTCACGTGAAATGCCCGCAGCTTCGTACATGGCGATCAGTTGGCGGCCTTTTGCGACTGTGGCTTCGGTGTCAAAAGACAAGCGTGCATCAGTTTCAGTCGATACACGACCAGGGATTTCTTTCAGGATTTCCAGACCAAAAGCAATCAGCAAATGATCGATCGTTTCATCGATGGATTTGCCCGTTGTCGCGGCAACGGCTTGTTCCAGCAAGTGTTTGTATTCAGGCTTTTGTACCGCTTTTAAAATCAACGAAGGATTGGTGGTCGCGTCACGTGGCGTGTACGCTTTGATCGCCTGAAAATCGCCGGTATCGGCAACGACAGTAGTGAATTGCTTGAGTTGTTCTAATTGATTCATGGTGGGGACAATATCAAAAACTTCAGGGGTTAACGTCAACAATTGGTGATCCTGCAACAATATCACCAATTACGGCAGCTTCAAAGAAACCACCCTCACGGAAAATAGCTAAAACTTGTTCTACTGCATTGGCACTGCACGATACTAACAGTCCGCCCGATGTTTGCGGGTCGGTTAATAATGCTTGTTGGGCAGGGCTGATCTCAGCGTGTAACTTGACATCGTCGCCGTAGGCTGCCCAGTTTCTGGCGGAAGCACCAGTAATAAAACCATCGCTGGCTAATTCCTCCACCTTATCCAGGAGTGGAATCTGGTGCATGTGTAGATTGGCTTGCACCTTGGCACCGCGACAGACTTCCAATAGATGGCCAAGTAGTCCAAAGCCGGTTACGTCAGTCATGGCATTCACACCAGCCAGTTGCGATAAATGCTGACCAGGGCGATTTAATTTGGTGGTACTGGCGATCATGCTGGCGTAGCCAGCGTCATCAAGTACTTGTTTTTTGAGTGCGGCAGAGAGAATTCCCACGCCTAACGGTTTGCCGAGAATTAGCTTATCGCCTGGTTTGGCATCGGCATTGCGTTTCACTTTGGATGGATGAATTAAGCCCATCACAACCAGTCCATAAATCGGTTCAACCGAATCAATGGTGTGGCCGCCAGCGATGGGTATGCCAGCTTCGGCGCAGATGGATTCTCCACCTCGAATGATTTGACCGATTACATCTAATGGCAGTTTATTGATGGGCATGCCAACCAACGCCAGCGCCATGATAGGCGTGCCGCCCATGGCATACACATCAGAAATGGCATTGGTCGCGGCAATGCGCCCGAAATCAAAAGGATCATCGACAATCGGCATGAAAAAATCAGTGGTCGCGATGAGTGCTTGCTCGTCATTGAGCTTGTAAACAGCGGCATCATCGGCCGTCTCGATACCCACCATTAAGGCTGGTGGCACTGGGAAACCAGTCGATTTTTTGAGAATTTCAGATAAAACGCCCGGGGCGATTTTGCAGCCGCAGCCACCACCGTGGGAGAATGAGGTTAAACGTACTGGCGGCTCGGTCGGGTTTGTCATGATTTTTCTATTTTGGCGAACATCAAAATGGTGATTATACGCCGCGGCACCATCTTGAGGCGCAACACAAGGTGCCGATCAATGTGGCGGAGCCAGTTTTTGTCATTCATTTGAGTATAAAAAAAGCGACCACCTTAGTGATCGCTTTTTGATGATATGGCTTATCTGATATTGCCTATATTGCCTATATTGCCCAGGCTGGCTATCTCGGTGATATCAGAGTGCCGTATCAGGTATCAATAGTCGCCGAATGAACGACGAGCGCTGCCTTCGTTAGAACGGTTGCCTTTGTAGCCGCCGCTACCTTCTTTGCGTGGGCCAGAGCCAGTTCCATTGCCATTACCGGCACCTGCTGGTTTACTAAAAGAACGTTGCGCTGGCTTGTTGTTACCAAAATTGTTGCCAGTTTTACGGCTATCGCCTGGTTTCCAGCCCGTTGGCTTACGCGCTGTGGAGGAACGTGATGGCGCTGCTGTTTTCTTTGGTTCAAAACCTTCGATGACATCGACAGGAATCAATTGCTTCGTGAAACGTTCGATGCGCTTAACGTGCATGCTTTCTGCGTGGTTCACCAGAGAAACAGCCAGACCTTTACGGCCAGCACGACCAGTACGACCGATACGGTGTACGTAATCTTCTGGAAACTTAGGTAAATCGTAGTTGAATACGTGTGTGATGCCTGGTACGTCGATACCACGGGCAGCAACGTCAGTTGCAACCAAAACGCGGATCTGACCGCGACGCAAGCCGTCTAATGTGCGGTTACGGGCGCCTTGGTGCATGTCGCCGTGCAATGCGGCAGCAGCGAAACCAGCGATGTTCAGACGATCTGCGATCGTGTCTGCATCACGCTTAGTTGCAGTAAATACCACAGCCTGGTCAACAGAAACGTCACGCAACAGGTGATCCAGCATACGATTTTTGTGCGACAAATCATCCACGAAGTGAACTTTTTGCTGAATGTTTTCATGTTTACTTGCAGAACCAGCGATCTGAACGATCAATGGTTCAGTCGTGATACGTTTTGCCATGTTACCAACAACGCCATCCAATGTCGCAGAGAACAACATGGTTTGACGTGTAGGAGGTGTCGCTGCAACGATTTTTTCGATGTCATCGATGAAACCCATATCCAACATACGGTCAGCTTCGTCCAGAACCAACATTTGCAGTTCGGAGAAGTCGATCTTGCCAGATTCCATGTGGTCGATCAGACGACCAGGTGTTGCCACCAGAATTTCTGGGTTGCGGGACAATAATTGCATTTGTTTTGGGTAAGGCATGCCACCCAAAATCGATACGGCCTTGATACGGCGTGAATACGCGCTGTATTTGTCAGTTGCTGTTGTGACTTGCAAAGCAAGTTCACGGGTTGGTGTCAAAACCAACATTTTTGGTTTTGCGGCAACAAAACGTGGACGATCGCCACGGGAACGTGCAGATTGACGTTCTTGGTTTGGTGTTTTGCTGTTGTCATAGCTGACAACTTCAGCGGAAATCAATTTGTGTAAAGCTGGCAACATAAATGCTGCAGTTTTACCGGAACCAGTTTGGGAGGAGACCATCAGGTCACGACCTTCAATCGCAGCAGGAATAGCTTGTTCTTGTACCGATGTTGGCTTAGTGTAGCCAGAGTCAGTCAATGCGCGGATCAGGTTAACGTGGAGGCCTAGTGCTTCAAAACTCATGGAATTCTTTCGTAAAAATTTAGCGCGATGCAAGCGTAACGCGCGCAAAAATGCAGCGCCAACCAAACGAAATGAACACAGAAAATCCAACAACGGACGACAATGAGATTTCGGCACAAAAGCTTTGCGCCGGGATGATGTCTTTGGTGAAACTAGACATGCAGGGCGGGAGGGCTTTTACATGCACCATCCACGAAGGATGTGCACAGGCTTGCGATGCTACAGTTCTTTTGCTGCGATTTATTGCAGTGAAAAAACGGAATGATACATGATTTTGAGAAATAGCGCAGATTTTTTTATCTCTGCGCTGTGATTGCGTTGTGATTGAGTGTTGTTTGGCCTTGCATTTGCTTTAGCTTTTTTGCTTACAAACACTTTGCCAGGCAAATTCTGCAGTGCCATTCATCTGAAACCGAAAGCGCTGATCTTGCCAGCCTTGAGCGAATAGAGCGAGAACCTGATCATAGTATCGATCTGTCCTGATTGGCTGCGCCGCTAAACGAAGTTGCTGTTGTTGTAATGTTTTGATATTTTTGCTTGCATGCAAAAACGGGATCAGAGCGGCAGAAAAACCGCTTGAACCTACACCTTTTGCTTGTCCGCTCACTATATTAACAAACTCAGGTGGATAGCCTTGGTTTGCGGTCAAATTGGCCATCGGCTGCAACATTTTTAGCAGGCTCGCGCGTTCAATTTCTTTTTCCGCTAACATACCCACCCATAGGTAGACTCGGATTGCATTGTAGCCACCATCGCCTTTTTCTATGCCTTGTAGATCAGGCGAAAAACCTTGCTCCTGATTGAATAATATCCAGTCGGCTGAATATCCTTTAGGCGACGCCCCGTTGATGATTTTTAACGACGACGCAATTACTTTTTTCCAACGTGGATCTCTGTCGTGATGTTCAAGCCATCGCAGAAGCTGCAAAGGCAAATAGCTGGGGTTGAGCTTCCATTGATTGTTTGCAAGGGCGAAACCCTTGGGCGCGGGCAATAGCGTCAAGCCCAGCAATGGTAGTTCAGCGGTTTCTTCATTGAGAATTCGTTGCGCAATTAATGTTGAAAGTGCTGCATACCGTTTATCTTTCCAGACGTCTGCAGCCACACCCAGGGTGTAGGCGATCCAAAGGTCTGCATCCGTGGCGGAATTGCTATCAACCACCCCCCAGCTATTATCGGGACGCTGTCCCCACTGCCACGCCGGCAAGCGTGCTGTCAGGTCGCCATTGGCGAGATTGTTTTCCGTCCATGTGAGCAGCGATTGAAAACTAGCTTTATCATTGGCGGCCAACGCAAAGAACATCGCGTACGCCTGACCTTCTGAGACGGTCGGTTTGATGTTGCCACTATGATCTATCACGCGCCCGTCATCGGTGATGAAGGACCGCTTGAATTGTTCCCATTCAGGCCATGAGGTTGTGCAGTTGGATGAGCTTGCCAACGCGGAATGCGAGCTAATTGATGTGCAAAGCCCAAATCCAACCACGATCGCCATCAATATTTTTTTAACTTGGTAACGCAATGAACGATGCGAATGATGAGGCCTGCTTTGGGTCTGGGGCTGGGTCTGGCTATCGCTATCGCACAAAGGGTAAAACAATGGTTTCATAGTTTCGTTTGAGTAAAGCCAGTTAGCCTGCTACGATACTTCAGGTATTGATTGAATGGAAGACGAGGGCTGACCGGGAGTTTTCTGTTAGTCCACAGTGTAAACCATGGAGTTAAATTTGAGATTCAAAAATCTGATCATCACGGCATTTTGTGTATCGACAGGCTGTATTTGCAGTTTGGCGCAGGCAGAAACTATTTCGGTCGCGGTCGCGGCGAATGTGCAATACGCTTTTGACGATTTGAAGACAGCGTTTAAGCAAGAGACCGGCAATGAAGCGGTAGGGACAATTAATTCTTCAGGTAAATTTGTGGCGCAAATTACGAATGGCGCTCCGTTCGACGTATTTTTGTCGGCAGATATGGAGTTTCCCGAAAAATTATACAAAGAAGGCTTTAGCACTGCGGCTCCCAAGATCTACGCCTATGGTGCGCTGGTCTTATGGACCACAAAGAACATCGATCTGACACAATGGCAGTCGGTCTTAGCAGGCTCTCAGGTGACGCACATTGCGGTTGCTAATCCTAAAGCAGCACCATATGGTCGCGAAACGATGAAGATGCTGAGTGCCTTGAAATTACAACAGAGTTTGCAAGCAAAATTGGTATTTGGTGAAAGTATTGCGCAAACTAACCAATATATCCATTCAGGCGTTGTTGACGTCGGATTTACAGCAAAATCGGTGGTCTTGTCACCGGATATGCAGGGTCAGGGGAAATGGATCGATGTACCTAAATCGACGTATCAGCCCATTGCGCAAGGTGCTGTGATCTTGAATTATGGTAAAGAACATCATGCAAAAGTCGCCCAACAGTTTTATGATTTTTTGTATTCCACGAAGGCGCGCGCGATTTTTGAGCGCTACGGGTATTTGCTTCCATGAACCAGTTATTTGGACATATTGCTACGATTGAGGTGCACGGTAGTGTCGCGCTGGTTGATATGCACGTTAAGACTACAGCGAGCGACTTGCGGTTGTCGGCAACCCTATTAGGCAACCAGGAAACCCTGGCATCGTGGCATAGTGACCAGGCGGTGCACATCTTGTTTAAAGAAACCGAAGTAGCGCTGGCGAAAAATTTGCAGGGACAAATAAGTCTTCGTAACCGTATCCCCGTGCAAATTTTCGCCATTGAAGACGGGCAGATATTGACGCGCATCATTCTGACTATTCATGGGCTTGCTGACGTTCGTATCAGCTCAGTCATTACCACCCGTTCGGCGAAGAGCTTGCAATTGAGGGTCGGTGATGACGTTGATGCACTGGTGAAGTCCAATGAAATGACGATACGGGCAGTACAGACAATACAGGCAATACAGGTGAAGTCGATTCAGACGACAGTCAACGAGGAAAAAATGCGATGATGGATTTGGATATGCAACCGTTATGGTTGACGTTTAAATTAGCGAGTTGGACGACCCTTTTGTTGATCGTCATCGGTATTCCATTAGCTTATAAAATCGCCTATACACAAAGTCGTTTCAAACCTGTGTTTGAAACCTTAGTCAGCATGCCATTGGTGTTGCCACCTTCGGTCTTAGGATTTTATCTTCTGCTGGCGTTTAGCCCGCAGCAAGCGTTTGGCCATTGGCTGGAACAGTTTTTCCATATCAAATTGGTGTTTAGTTTTGCGGGCTTGGTGATCGGTTCGATGATATTTAGTTTGCCGTTTATGGTTCATCCTATCCAGGCAGGCTTGCAGAATTTACCTGGCAGCTTGCTCGAGGCGTCGCGTAGTCTCGGTAAGTCAGACTGGTTTACGTTGCGTCGCGTTTTATTGCCAAACATTAAACCAGCACTCTTGACGGGTATTGTTCTAAGTTTTGCTCATACAGTGGGCGAATTTGGTGTGGTACTAATGATAGGTGGAAATATTCCCGGCGTTAGTAAGGTCGCATCGATTGCCATTTATGATGAGGTCGAAGGCCTTAATTATCCAGCGGCGCATAGGTATGCGGGCGTGTTGTTTGCGCTCAGTTTTAGTATCTTATTGATGGTGTATTTACTTAACCGTCGCCATGCGCATTTGGTCCGCTCAGGAATGGTGCGCTCATGATTTCGATTGAATGTCGCAAACAATTGGCGGGTGCAACTGGTCATTTACAGTTGAACGTGCAAATGCAAATCGAGCAAGGTGCATTTGTGACGCTGTTCGGCGCATCAGGAGCGGGAAAGACGAGCTTGCTACGTATGTTGGCAGGTCTGACGCAACCTGATAGTGGCCGGATAGAAGTTGGTGGTGAGGTTTGGTTTGATAGTGAGAAGCGCCTTAGTTTGTCACCACAACAGCGTCTCGTCGGTGTCGTGTTTCAGGATTATGCCTTATTCCCTAATCTGACCGTGGCTGAGAATGTGGCTTATGCGCTCCATAAATCGCAACTTTCTCAAGCGCCCCGATTAATGGCGTTAACTGGTTTATCTCAGCTGAGTGATCGCTTACCTGCGAATTTGTCGGGTGGGCAGAAGCAGCGTGTGGCATTAGCACGCGCGTTAGCTCGCGTGTTACCGGTGCCGGGTGCGACAATGGCCGCTAAGAAATCCTCATTGCTTTTATTGGACGAACCCTTATCGGCATTGGATGCAGCATTAAGAGGACAATTACAGGATGAGCTTTTGATGCTGCACCGAGAGTTTGGACTTACGACCCTATTAGTGAGTCACGATATTGGCGAGGTATTTAAATTATCGCAGCAGGTTTTTGTCTTAGAACACGGAAAAATTTTACACTCGGGGTCGCCAGCCGAAGTTTTTTTGCAACAGCCATCGCAAGGCAAATTGAATCTGCAGGCACAGGTACTTGCCATCCGCAAAGAGGACGTGGTTTTTATTTTATCCTTGGTGGTCGGACAGGATATTGTTGAAATCATCGCTTCGCACGACGAGGTTGCGCATTTACAAGTCGGTCAACGAATCGCGATTTCGGCGAAAGCTTTTAGCCCGATGTTATTTACCTGATATTTTTGGCGAGCGTACGGAGCCGACATAAAAAAAGCTGCGAATGTTCGCAGCTTTTTTTTAAGCTCGGTTTTTAAGCTCGGTTTTTAAGCTCGGTTTTTTAATCTCACGTTTTAAACTCGCGCTTTAAACTCTAATTGTCGTTACGGTTAATTAAAAATTATTGGCTGTAGGATTCAGCATTCAAACCCATCACATGTGAGAAGCCACCGTCCACATAAGTGATTTCACCGGTAATACCATTAGCCAGGTTGGATAACAGGAATGCCGCAGTATTGCCAACGTCTTCAATTGTGACATTGCGGCGTAAAGGTGCATGATCCGCCACAAAGCCTAATAATTTGCCAAAATCTTTGATCCCACTTGCAGCCAAAGTTTTGATTGGGCCCGCTGAAATACCGTTGACGCGAATGCCTTTTTTACCGAGGTTTTCTGCGAGATAACGCACGGAGGCTTCTAAAGATGCTTTTGCCAGACCCATGGTGTTGTAATGGGGGATAGCGCGGATAGCACCCAGATAGGACAAGGTCAGCAGCGCAGAATCTTCACGCAACATTGGCAAAGCGGCTTTTGCCATTGCCGGGAAACTATATGCGGAGATATCGTGTGCAACGCGGAACGCTTCGCGGGAGAAACCGTCGAGGAATTCGCCCGCGATGGCTTCACGTGGCGCAAATCCAATCGCATGCACCAAGCCATCCAGATGATCCCAATGTTGACTGAGGTCTTTGAAGACCGCGTCGATTTGTTCATCGCTGGCGACGTCGCAATCGAACACCAGTTTGCTGTCAAATTCTGCTGCGAAATCGGTGATTCTGTCTTTGAAACGTTCACCAACATAGGTGAATGCGAGTTCAGCACCTTCGCGTTTGCATGCCTGAGCAATACCGTAAGCGATTGAGCGGTTGGACAACAGACCAGTGATCAGAATTTTTTTGCCTTGCAGAAATGCCATGTTAACTCCAGGTATTGTCGTAATATTGGTGCGGCTTGCAGGGCAAAAAGCCTTGTAGAACCGCGCCAGTATTACACTGTGGTTTTTGCATGAGTGTTCGTTACTAGTCTATTGATAGCTCGCTAGTAGCACTGCCACTCAAACTTTACTCATAGTTCATGCACAAATCAGTTCAGCTTAAGCAACAACGTCAGTAAGACTGCTTGTTGTAATTGCTATCATCCCATCAGGGCTGATTTGTGTAAGACCTAACTAATTGTGTTCCAGGTTTCTCTCAACTGAAAAAATGAATCGAAACCTACTTTGCTTCGAACTGCACCGACGCCATTTCGGGAAACAAAGAAATCATTTCTCTTGCATCAATTTCAGTTGTACAAAAATGTGTCGTATCGTCCCCTGCGTCAACACCGACTGTTTGATTCTTTGACTGTATGGCGCGATATCAATCAGCGGTTTTGCGACAATAGGTCGGAATTGTAGTTGTTAAGCGCGAATCGGGCAAATACTAAGTTCATTCTATTGAAACAATTTATTGTTACAGGGTAATTCTTTCCTGCGAGATGCATGATATTAGTGACGGCTAATCGCAAAGTACGCTGTAAAATCACGCAAGATCGATGCTAGATCGACCCCAAATCGAGTCTATATCGACCTTACTCCAACAATATATTGTTGTGCAGTTCTTCCGTTGTGAGAAAAGTGAGAAAAGTGAGAAAAGTAAGAAAAGTGAGAAAAGTGAGAAAAGTGAGAAAAGTGAGAAGAGTAAGAAACGTACGATCGTCCGTTTTTTTTGATTCTTCGCTGGCTCACAAAACGAAGCGCATCGACTTCAATAAGGCGCCTGGCAAAATTGCGCCGCCTGTATGTCTTTCTCCATATGAGCGATCATCCATGATTGTCTCTGTTTCTTGCGTCAACGCGAAGAGATGCTCACCCAAAATGCGAAATAGTGATTCATCGAAACGCATGACGTTGAGTGGCGCTTTAATTTGGCCGTTTTCCACCCAAAAACTTGCAAAGCGTGTCATGCCCGTGATTCTGCAACTAGCGCGATCAGAGAAGTTCAGGTACCACAAATTACTAATATAAATTCCCGTCCCCAGTTGTTGAAGCGCATCGGCCATCGCTAATGTGCCACCTTGCATGCGCAATGATTTTGCGGCTTCGTCATCACCAGCACCGTTACTTAGAATGCCGTATTCTTTAGCCGTACGCGGCGAAATCATACTGCCGCTCATTTTGCCAGCATGAATGAGTTTAATTTCGTGCGGCTTAATAAAACCTTGCGGTTGAAAAACAGGTTCCAAGCCTGCCAGACTATCTTCACTAAGAAAAACGTCCAGATGCAGGCTGACTTCACCGGAGTGAAGTCGCCGCAAACAGCTTTGGTGGGTCCGGAGCGATTTTTCTGAAAAACCGTCCCAGTTCAGCATGAGCAATAATTCATTCAGTGCGGTCGGTGTCAAATAGACGCGATAATCACCTGGCGGGATACTGATGGAAGCTTGAGCGAGTAGGGCAAGCTGCTGTTTTGCATCATTAAATTTTTCTTTGAACTGCGCTTGATCCCAGGTAAAACCAGCATAATTGGATTTCACTGCCTTATCGCCAGCGTAAAACAAGCTCCAGTCAAAATTAACATTGTGACTTTCAAACCAGTTGCGCTGCCCGTATGAATTGGCGAAGCCACGGTACTGAACGCCCGTGGTCAAAATTCCCACCATATCGACTCCCGCAGAAACCTCCAGAATATCAGCGACCATCTGCATTGCAGACGGTAACGACGATGTTTGAATATGGTTTGTATCTTGGACGTCAGTGGCGATCAATAAATGAGGATCGCGCGGTAAATCACGTAATAGTTCTCGTAGATAAGTCAAAGTACTTGTAAGACTGAAATAATCTTGAGCTAATTGACCGCAAAGGTTCAGACTACTGGAAACAAGTTTTTGATCCTCAAGTAGCTGTAACCGTAAAATGATTTGAACGACATGACCAGGTTGACGAATGGCATTACGATTAAATCGGACAAAATCCGTTTCTTCAGCTGATAACCAGCAGGTAAAAGTTTCTGAAGGCGTGATTTGGGTTTGCAAGTGCAATGCGAGTTGTTGAAAATAATCTTGCATTAGATTTCTCCTCCAAACACGTCGACATGGTCAAATAAACAGGCTGGTGAAGCGTGACCCACTCGGATAACTTGTGACGGCTCACCTTTGCCGCAAAACGGTGTTCCCATGACCACGTAGGTAGACACGTCGCCCACCATTTTTAAAGAACGCCAAAAGCTTTCGGAGATGCCGCGATAATTCGGATTTTTAATTAATCCTTTAATTTCACCATCCTTAATCAATTGGCCATATTCGCAGCCAAATTGGAATTTATTGCGGGAATCATCAATCGACCATGACACATTGGTGTTCATGAGGACGCCATTTTCGACAGCAGCAATCATTTGCTTCAAACTGCTATCGCCGGGCTCAATGTTGAGATTAGCCATGCGATCGATCGGCGGTCGGTTCCAGTCACAAGCGCGTGAATTTGCGAGGCCTTGTATACCTGACCGCGCTTGGGACAGTGCGCTCCCCAAGGGGCGCTGTAAGACGCCTTCCCGAATCAACCAGGTTTTTTCTGCTGGAGTGCCATCGTCATCCCATTGGTAACTGGCAAATTCCTCTGTTCTTTGCGGATCATGGGTGACATTGAGTAATCTGGACCCATATTGAAAATGTCCGAACATGGCCGGCTTGACGAAGCTAGTACCCGCAAAATTTCGTTCGTCACCAAGAATACGATCGAGTTCGAGCGGATGACCGATTGACTCGTGAATCTGTAGCATCATTTGCTCAGGTAACAGGAGTAAATCCATGCGACCTGAAGGACAGTTTTGCGCACTCAACAAGTCAATCGCTTCCTGCGCGATTCGTTGGCCTGAGCCGTAAAAACCGGCATGCTGTAAGATTTCCAGACCACCTTGATGGCAAAAACCGTTGTATTGCCCACCTAGGGTGCGGGTCTGTGTTTCTGATCCTTGATTTGCAGTGACGCGGAGATTGGGAATGAGATAGCTAAAGTGCTGCTGAATATCGGCACCAGCGCTACTCAAAAACCATTGATCAGAGGTGATCCTCGTCATGGATGCACTCCAGTCTACAATACGCGAATCGATCTGACAGGCCTGCGATTCCTGCATCAACAATGCAATCATCTCTGATCGTGACCAAGTGGTGGACGAAGGGCCAACATAGCGGCCTTGCGCTGCGGATTGAGGTATCGCACTAAAATCGGTGACAGACTTTCCGGCACTCATCTTTGCCCATTCACAGGCGTGCCCAATCGCTGTTTGCATGCCACTGGCCGATAAGTCACTTGTCGCCGCGTAGCCGTAGCCGCCTTGATGAATGACCGTAAACATCGCTCCCTGACTGCGTGTACTCGTCAACGGCTGTAAAATATTTTGCCTTACACTGAGGTCTTCACTTCGTTCATTAACGATGCGCATAGAGCAAAAATCGACCGCTGGTAGCAGTTCCTTGAACAAATTATTGAGAGATTCCAATCTTGTCTCCATTTGATTTTGCTGATTGCACCAACTTTGCCCACTGTGATTAAGCGGGGACGGTGTCGTTGAGAGCCTATATGTGCTGAGCCGAGTATATAGATGCTTAAAAAGCAATGTTGCATTAATAGTACTCTATTTTTTAAAAAAATAAGCTTATTTACGGTGAAAATTTTCAGAGGGGTCACTAACGACTCAGGGAACGTATCGTTCTACGCCCCCTGGGTCTTTAGTGATGGTGAAAGTTGACGTTAGCCGTCACCTGTTCACTCCGTTTAGAGATGATGTAAACCACGCGGAATAGCACCCAGCAGGGTTTTGGTATAAGCCTCTTGGGGGTGGTGGTAAAGGTCGTCGGCATTGGCGAGCTCCACCACTTTGCCTTTGTTCATGACCATAACCTGATCAGCGATGTATTTGACGACGGCTAGGTCGTGTGAAATAAAAATATAGGATAGACCAAATTCTTCTTGTAGATCTTGCAATAAATTCAGGACTTGCGCTTGAACAGAGACATCCAGTGCAGACACAGATTCATCGCACACTAACACCTCAGGTTTCATGGTCAGACAACGCGCAATCGCAATACGCTGGCGCTGGCCACCAGAAAATTCATGCGGATAGCGGTGGAAAGCGGCAGCGGGTAAGCCAACCTTGTCGAGCAATTGCTGTGCCATAGAGCTGCGTTCACTATCGTTATTACCGATCCGATGAATCTGCATCGGTTCCATTAAAATTTGACCGATGGTGAAACGCGGATTTAAAGAGGCGTATGGATTTTGAAAGATGATTTGAATTTTGCGTTTGTATTGCAAAAATTCTTTATTTGACATCGACAAAATATCTTTGCCATCAAAAATCGCTTGGCCACTGGTGGCCTGGTGTAAACGCAATAAGCTTAAACCTACAGTGGTCTTGCCAGAGCCGGATTCACCGACGACTCCCAGTGTTTTTCCGCGTGCCAGCTTGAACGACACATCATCGACGGCCTTAAATTCTTTTTTTCCGAACAGTCCCCCACGGGTAAAAAAACTTTTTCCAAGATTTTTAACTTCGAGCACGATTTCTTCGTCACCGTGCAGACCCCGCTGACGTTCCTTTTGAACTGGCACCGCACCGTTATTACTCATAAAATCGGCAATGACAGGCAAACGCCATGGGCGGCTATCAAGAGAAGGGCGGCAATGTAAAAGTGCTTGCGTATAAGTGTCGTTCGGGCGTTCAAAAATTTGTTCAACTGTTCCTGCTTCGCGGATTTCTCCGTGTCGCATGACGATCACGTGGTTTGCAATCTCACCAACCAGTGCCAGATCATGGGTGATAAACAATACCGACATCTGACGTTTGATGCGTAAAGCATTGATCAAGTCAATAATCTGTTTTTGTATTGTGACGTCCAATGCGGTTGTCGGTTCATCTGCAATTAATAACTTCGGTTCACACGCAATGGCCATCGCGATCATGACGCGTTGTTGCTGTCCGCCCGACATTTGACTTGGGTAGGCATCAACTTTATTTTTGGGGTCGGGGATGCCGACTTCTTCTAATAGCTCAATTGCTCTTGTGCGCGCTTGAGCGCCATCCATGCCCATGTGTAAGCGCAATACCTCAGCGATTTGGAATCCCACTGTAAAAACCGGGTTGAGCGAGGTCATTGGCTCCTGAAAAATCATGGAAATATCTTTACCGCACAAACGACGGCGTTCATCAACACTTAGATCCAGTAAGCTTTTGCCTTCAAAAGTAATCTTACTTTCCGATGAAATACTCGAGGTATCAGCAGGCAATAAGCCCATGACGGCAAGCGAACTGACGGACTTGCCACTACCGGATTCGCCGACGAGTGCGACCGTAGCATTATGAGGAATTTCAAATGAAATACCCTTGACAGAGTCGACGCTTTCCTTTTTGGTGACGCGAAAAGATACACGTAGATTCTCTACTTTAAGCAAAGCGGGGGAGGTGGGGGATGAAATATTTTGCATAGTAATTTTTATTTCAGCTTAGGATCGAGTGCATCGCGCAAGGCATCGGTGAATAAGGAAAAGGCCGTCACTAATACTGCCATCGCCGCTGTCGCTGCTACCAACTGCCACCATTTTCCGAGAATTAATTCATTTTGCGCTTCATTGAGCATACTGCCCCAAGAAACGGTACCTACTGGCACGCCAAAACCGAGAAAGCTCAGGATGACTTCTGACTTAATAAAACCAACGACCAGAATCGACACTTGTACTAAGGCGACGTGACTGACATTAGGGAAAATATGTATAAACATTTTGCGCCAATGTGATGCACCGATGGCATCGGCTGCCCACACATATTCTCTTGCCTTATGCTTCATATATTCAGCGCGCATCAGTCGGAAAGGACCAGTCCAGCCAGTAAATGCCAGAATCAAGATAATAGTTGAGATGCCTTTTTGCTGTAATACCGCGGCAACGGACAAGATGAGTAACAAATAGGGAATGGAAGTAAATATGCTGTAAAACCAGTTAAAAAAATCATCGATACGGCCACCGAAATAACCAGCAATAGCACCGAACAGAGTCCCAAGTAGCGTTGCCAGAAAGGCCGCGATAATGCCGACGAGGATAGACGTCTCAGCGCCCTTAATCGTTTTTTTGATAATGTCGTGTCCCCATTTATCTGCGCCAAATGGGAGCGTCGCTAAATGCGTTGTTACTTGCGTTTTGCCTGACTTCGCAAGAACCGCTCTAATTTCTGCCATTTCTTTTTCTAATGGATCGGAAATGCCGTAATCATTGATTGTAGCGGGGGCTGTGCTGTTACTGCCATTTGCGCCATCTTCGCCATTTGTATTATTTGCACTACGTGCATCAGTTTCTTGACGGCGCAACGTATTGATGACATCACGTAAAGGATCTAACGGGTTATCAGTGACTTGAGCCGGTGCAGCGGAGACATTGAATTGTTCGCTATTATGCTCTGGTTTATTTGAAGTTTCTGTATTCGATATGAAGCCAGGCGGTGCATAAGAAATTCCGGATTCTTTTTCCCAGTCCGCAGCGATCAAGCCCATTGAAGATAGCAGTATCGTGAGTAAAAATGCGCCAACAATCGCGAGAGCAATCATTGCAATTTTATCGGCGCGTAGCCGTCGCCATGCCAATGCCCATAGTCCCGCTGAGGTTTGAATTTCGCGGGGGAGATCGGTTGATGGTATGGTTGTTTGTAGCGTTTGATTCATGTTCTATCCTTATTTCAATTGAACGCGTGGATCAACCGCTTGATACAGCAGATCTGTCAGTAGATTAAATATCATGGTGGCTGCTGCTACATACACAGTAATTGCTTTAATCACTGGAAAGTCACTCCGTTCGACGGCGAGAATGACTTCGCGTCCGATACCAGGTATAGAGAAAAAGCGTTCAATCAAAAAAGCACCAATCAACAATGCAGGCAAGTTCGACATCACGTAAGTAATGATAGGAATAGCAGCGTTGCGCAAAACGTGAACCCATTTAATTCGATGTTCAGAAACGCCCTTGGCGCGTGCTGTCCGGACATAGTCTTGATTCACTTCATCTAATACAAATGTACGGAATAAACGCAGACTTGGCGCGACGCTCACGGCCAATCCGATCAGGATAGGTAGTGCGGAATATTTGAATAAGTTTTCTACAAAACTATTTCCCCAACCTTGCACCGGAAATAAGCTCAATTGATAGGCGAAGAAATATTGTCCGACGATGATATAGACCAAAATACTGACGGACATCCCCATCGTACAAGCAATCATGACGGCACGATCCGTCAAAGATCCACGACGAAAAGCAATCGATAGTGCAAGTGCAATTGCGATCAGTGTTTCCAAGATAGTAAGCGGTACCAGGATGGTCATCGACGGCCCTAAGCGCGTCATAATGATTGAAGAAACGGGTTCGCCGGTGCTCCAACTATTGCCGAAATCAAAGGTGACAATTTGCTTGATAAAAATCCATAGCTGCACATAGTACGGTTGATCAATACCCAATTGTTTTCGGATATTGGCAATTTGTTCTGGATTCGACATCTTTCCCGCCAGAATGTAGGCAGGGTCACCACCGACCCAGTTAAACAGAAAAAAGACCAGCAAAATCACACCGAGCATGGTCGGCGCCATTTGCCATAAACGGCGGAGTATGTAGGCAATCATGAAAAGCTCTCTATTTATTTTTGTCAATATCGATATACATCCATTCGGTATGCATAATCGGATGTTTTTTATGGCCTATGACCCGTGCTTGCGAGAGCATGTTGTAATAGCGTGCGTAACCAATACGTTGTGCTGAGTAGACCTCCATGATGCGTACCATTTTGTGATAAAGCAGATCTCGTTCAGGTCCTGCGGGTAATTTCTGTGTCTCTTCATAAAGCTTGTCGTATTCTGGAATTGCAACGCAGCCTGCATTGTTGAGATGAATATTTGCGCCATAAAACAGCTGCATAAAATTATCGCCATCCGGGTAATCAGCAAGCCATGGAGAAATACGTTGGGTAAGTTGGCAATCTTTTTCCGCTTTTAATATCTCGGCAAAAGGTCGGAAGTCGACATTCATACGAATACCCACGCTATCATATGTTTTCTTCCAGACCTCTGCTTGCAGATGCCCTCGCGATTCAGTTTGCGAAGTGTAGTTGATTTGAAATGGCTTTCCATCGGGCAGAGTGCGATAACCATCGGCCCCTTTTTTATACCCAAATTTATCCAGCAGCGCATTGGCCGCAACAGGATCGTATTGGATGCTACTTCTGTAGTCAGGATCGTGGCCGACAACGCCTGGTGGAATCAGATATTGCAATGCGATCGCTTCACCATTCTCAACAATTTTAATTTCGTTGTCGACGTTATGTGCCATTGCGATGGCGCGGCGTAGGGCGATTTTCTCTTTGCTAAAACCACCAAAAATCGGGTCTCGCATATTCCAGTAATAGACAATCAATTCCGGGTCGACAATGCGCGACAGGTGGATGCCTTTTTTCAGAAATTCAGGCTTTAATTTACCGTCGCGCATGACTTGTGGGGCAAGGCCGCCGTATAACTGAAAGAGATCGATTTCGTCTTTTTGAAACGCTAATAAACGCGATTGATCTTCTAGAATATCCGTAACAATAATTTTGCCGATTTGCGGAATCCGCTTTCCTTTCATTGCTGCGTTGATTCTTTGATCTTCCGCATTCGATCCGGGTTCGAAGTTCCACTCGACCAGGCGATAGTCAGACTTGGCATCTAAAATCATTTTCGAGCCACGCACCCATTCGCTCAATTTGTAGGGTCCAGTGCCTACGGGGTTTGCCATTGCTAACCCTTGTAGATCCCGATATTGCTCAATAACCTCGCGTGCAACTGCCGATGTAGCCGTGTAGGCAAGGATCATCGATAAATTGAAATCAGGGCGGGTTAAGTGCAATCGCAATGTATATTTGTCGAGCACCTCGATCCCAGCGATTTTGGCATCGTAATCAAATTTACCGGATTTCTTTGCCTGGGCAACAATGCTATCCAGACCGATAATTTTTCCTTCAAACAGCCAACTGTGGGAGGAGGCGATGCGCGGATCCATTAAACGCTTAATCGAATAAACATAGTCGTTGACGGTTAGCTCACGTTTTTTTCCTTTAAACGCGTCGTCCTGACTAAAATAGATTCCCTTTTTTAATTTAATTGTGTAGGTCTTTCCATCGGCAGAAATTTCCGGTAACCCGTCCGCGGCTTCAGGAATGATTTTTGCCGGGCTTGCCAGATAGTCATAGCCATATAAACGCTCGAAAACAACTTCAATAATAGAGTTCGAATAAATATCGCGTGCCGCAGCTGGATCGAAACCTGTCTCTGCGACTGGAAAAATCGTCCGCAAAACTTTTTCTGGGTCGGCAAATGTTGCTGTATTAGAATTATTGGCCGTTGGCGTGGTTTGTGCAGACGCGTCGTTTGTTGCTGCCAGTGTTGACGTTAGCGCCATCGATGCGAGCAATAAGCCGACGGTTTTAATTTTTAGCATGAAAAAGTAAGTTTTGTTGACGTGGAATGAAAGTTTGATTCGCATACAGCATTTTCTCCTGCTTGTTTTTCTTACTTATGACTAGTTGTTCATTGTAGTCATTGTGTTCTTTTTATTCATTTGCTAGCCCTAAGTTTGGCATTGAGAAGATAAACGAAGTCTCTTTGAATTTTTCGATGCTCTTATGGCCACGGCGTAACCTTAACTTATGTTTCTATTACAAGGAAATCTGAAATTTTTTTTTAGACTTTTCTTGCGCACTAAAAAAGTGCAAAAAATTTCATGGGTGATTCAAAAAAGTAAGTTGATGGGGAATCGCAGATTTTTTTTTGCTGTTCCGCATTAAAAAGCTTTTAGGTTCTGGCGAAATTTACGGGAGATTTTTGATCGCATAGCGCAGAAAAAGAAATTTTATTTGTTTTCAACCACCAATCAGCAAATTTCCCAAGAAATAAGTGGAAATGCTATCTCTACGCACTCAATTTATGCTGCGAAGCACAAAAATATGCATTTCCATTTATTGTTTTTTTTTGGCAGAATGCGCCCTGTTGTTTTTCCGAATAAAAAGGCGCCCGAGGTATTGACAGTTGGTAGTGGGAAATGGTTTTATGCGCCTTTGCAAAATTTTGGCATATAAATTTTCAAGATTGATCGCATAAAATAAATTTTCTTTACAAGAACTTGCCGAAAATAGTCGAATACTGTTGACGGCATAATTTTTGCTAGAAGTTATTGCGCTGCGCAAAGAATACTTTGTCGATATTATCTTTTTATTACAGTTTTTATTAATAAATTGCATTTGTTTCAATTTTTTGGATTTATTTACAAAAATAGGTAAAACTAAGTAAAACTAAATAAAACTAAATAAAAATTTGCAATTAGAATCTTATATAGAATTTTTGTTATCGCCTGCAAGCCCTCTAACTAGAAATTGGTTGAATGATAAATAGAGGTTTGCAAAATTGTATTAGTCGTTTTTGCCAAAAATCACGACTTATATTCTGGCCTTTCCGGTATCAGTAAATTTATAAATGGTTTTGCGTGTCATTGTTTAATTTGTGTCCCGTACTGTGACCCGTAACATTTATAATTATTTTTTTTGTGTGAGACGTTTTGACTTGGGTCAAATAGTAGAAGTAGAACTTGTGCTTCGGGAGGAGTTTTAATGGATTTTTCAGATCGCCAGCAAGAGCCGGGCAAGAAGTTTATCGGCTTGGGGCTGGTATTAGCATTTCACGTGGTGCTGTTGTATGCGCTGCTCAATGGCTTGGGGAACAAGATCGTACAGATC
>NZ_JBMPPH010000038.1:0-42907 GCF_049340285.1 Undibacterium sp. SXout20W
CTTGGGTAAGATGTGTGTATGTCATTTCGGGCAACTTTGACTTGGAGGTCTGGAAGGCCGGATGCTACTGCATCTTCCCACCTTTAACCATTTATCTTCAGTTGCACTTCATAGTTGAACTCGCGTTTCAAATTTATGTTTGAATTTATTTAAATTTATATATAAATTTTAACAAAAATTCCTACTGCCGACCTCTAATTGTCCAAGCAAATGAGAGAGATCAACCAGCCGCTTGGCAAGTAAATGACAAACTTCATTCTCTCTTTGCCATATACCGTAGACGCCCAATAAACTGGCGCCTAATAATTCGCGCCGCTGTTGTTCAACCAAATTTGGCCATACGAGCACATTCACAGTGCCGGTTTCGTCTTCCAAAGTCACAAACATCACGCCTTTGGCCGTTCCTGGTCGCTGTCGGACGGTCACAATGCCACAAGCGCGGGCAAATTGTCCTTGCTGAAAAGTATTTAACAAGTTGGCGGGTAAAAAACGTTTGTTCAGCAGGCGTTTGCGCAATAGGGCTAATGGATGGCGTTGCAAACTTAAACCCGTGCTCTGATAATCACTCATAATTTCTTGTGCCTCGCTAGGGGCAGCAAGAATAGGGCGAGCTTCTTGTATCGTCGTTGGTCGTAGTAAATCATTGTCGGGCATCGCACCGACCGCAGACCACAATGCCTGACGGCGATGTCCCGCCAGCGTTTGCAGTGCATTACCTGCCGCCAGTACGTGCAAATCATGTCGATTGAGTTGAGCACGTCGTGCCAGATCGGCAACATCAGTAAATGTGGCCTGTTCACGAGCGATCTGTATTCTGTTCGCGGCTGCTTCTGACATCCTACTTAATAAGGACATTCCCAAACGTACAGCGGGTTGGTGGGTTTGTGTGAACGTATTTACCTTTTCCGGTAGATCATGCGCTTCCAGTGATGAATCCCAATTGCTGTACATCACATCGATGCTTCTGACTTGTACATCATGCCTTTTTGCATCCTGCACTAACTGTGACGGAGAATAAAAACCCATGGGTTGAGAATTTAAGAGCGAGCACAAAAATACGGCTGGTTCGTGGCGTTTCATCCAGCTACTGACATACGCTAAAATAGCAAAACTGGCAGCATGACTTTCAGGAAAACCATAATCACCAAACCCTTTCATTTGCTCAAAAATCGCTTCAGCAAACTCCAGTGTATAGTTGTTTTTTACCATCGCGTTCACAATGCGGTCATGATAAGCATCGAGTCCACCTTTGCGTTTCCAGGCAGCCATTGCACGCCGCAAACCATCTGCTTCACCGGCTGTAAAGTCTGCCGCCAGCATCGCAATTTGCATCACTTGTTCCTGAAAAATTGGGATGCCGAGTGTACGTCCGAGGGCTTTTTGCATCGCTGGATTTTGGTGTATTTCAACTGCTTCCAAACCCTGACGGCGACGTAAATAGGGATGCACCATGCCTCCTTGAATTGGTCCCGGACGCACAATTGCCACCTGAACGACCAAATCATAAAATTCTTTCGGTCGCAGGCGTGGCAACATACTCATTTGCGCGCGCGATTCAATTTGAAATACACCGACCGTATCGGCCTTGCATAGCATGTCATAAGTGGTTTTGTCTTCACGTGGAATATCCTGCATGCGGGTTGGTCTGCCGGGCAATTGCTTCATGAGTTGAAACGCACGCTGGAGAGCAGATAGCATACCCAAGGCCAGAATATCTACTTTCAGTAAACCTAAAGATTCAAGATCGTCTTTATCCCATTGAATAACACAACGATCTTTCATTGCTGCATTTTCAATGGGCACTAATCTGGATAATTTGCCTCTGGCGATCACAAATCCACCCGTATGTTGCGATAAATGACGTGGAAAACGTAAGAGTTGAGTAGCCAGACTTGCCCATTGTTGCGCTTGCATGCTGCTCGTATCTAAGCCACATTCTGTAAAGCGCGCCAGCAAATCATGCTTATTATCAAACCAGTGATGTGATTTAGCCGCCATATCAATGAGTGCCTCATCCATACCCAAGGCTTTACCTGTTTCGCGTAAGGCGCCACGTGGCCGGTAGGTGTGTACTGCGGCGGCCAATGCTGCGCGATTGCGGCCATATTTTTGGTAAATGTACTGAATCACTTCTTCACGTCGTTGATGCTCAAAATCGACGTCGATGTCGGGAGGCTCCCCACGCTCTTTAGAAATAAAACGTTCAAACAGCAAACTATTCACTTCAGGGTTGACTTCTGTAATGTAGAGGCAATAACAAACGACGGAATTAGCTGCCGAGCCTCGCCCTTGACAAAGAATGTCTTGTTGACGTGCAAATTTAACGATGTCATGCACTGTTAAAAAATAGGCTTCATAGGCCAACTCATTAATCAGATGTAATTCGTGTTCTATTGTTTTTTTAAGACTATCTGAAACACCGTTCGGGTAACGCAATTGCGCACCCGCATAAACTTCACTACGTAAATAACTGGCAGGGGTTTGACCTTTTGGGACCACTTCTTCCGGATACTCGTAACGCAACTCATCGAGAGAAAAGTGGCATAAATGCGCAATTTTGATGGTCTCAGCCAAAGTCTCAGGGGGATAAATATTGGCTAGTCTGAGTCGTGATCGTAAATGCTGTTCGGCATTCGGTGCCAGTGCATAACCACATTCTGCAATAGGTTTGCCGATACGGATTGCGGTTAATGTATCTTGTAAAGGCTTGCGTGAACGTACATGCATCAGCACATGCCCGAGAGCTACCAGCGGCAATCCATACTCGCTGGCAATATGGGTTACCCGTTGTTGTTGATAGTGATCCGCTGGTTGCAATAATAAATGTAAGCCTATCCATATTCTGTCTGAGAAATGTTCTGCACACCAGGCTGCTTGCATGGCGAGTACTTCTGCTTGCACGGGATACTCAGCGACTAAAATTAACAGACAATCAGGCAAGCCAGTTAAATGCTCGTAGCCCTTTGGTGGTGCAGTAAAATCTTCTTGTGTCAGTAGGTAGTTTCCCTTGCTACAACGGCTACGAGCCAGGGTAATTAATTCGGATAAATTTCCATATCCTTCCCGATTCGTCGCCAAGGCAATTAAAGTAAGAGGGGATAAGTCATCATTTTTTGGTGTGAGTTTAAAGTAGGTTCCCACGATGTATTTTAGTTTTTGCAGCTTTGCTTCATCATGTGCCCTGACTATGCCAGCGAAGGAACATTCATCAGTGATGGCTAACGCATGATAGTTAAGTTGGGTGGCGCGTTTAACCAATTCTTCGGCGTGTGAGGCACCTTTTAAAAAGCTGAAATTCGACAGACAAAATAATTCAGCATAGGCAGGTAATATCGTACCTGCCACCATTGGATCTAATTTGTTTAATTTGGGATTAATCGATGTCATGATCTGACTTTGTTCATGCTATCCAAATATGCCATGTAAAAACCAGGCTGGTTCTGCATTGTCTGCATTGTCAGCATTATTTGCATGGGATGGTCGCTCACGATAAATCCAGTAGCGCACATGCTCAGCACTGATAGCAACAAAATAGTCACGCACCTGCGTTTGATCTGACCACCAACCTGCCTCGATACGTTCAGCGGGGGAGATCAGATTTAATTCCGAGCCGAAATAAGGTTTGTGTCTGCGTACCTCCAGTGCGATTGCTTTTGCCAGCAACCATGTTGGCCTTAGTAGTGATGGCAGTGATGGCAATGATGGCAATGAGGTGGGTGCTGATGTTGGTATAGAATTCTTACCCGATGCAGAATGATTTTCCATTACCGATATCCATTGATTAGCGATCTCGGGTCTATGATCCTCTTTGCTGCCTGGCCGCAAAACATGGCTTGCTCCCAGACGTGCTACAAGTAAGGTAAGCAGGTGTTGATGATTGGCTGGATTGACGACGGTTTCCGGGAATAAGGAATCACTTGGCACTTCCAATGCAACGGTTTGTGGTGCGCTCAGCATCAATGTAATGACGGATGCAGGCAAACTGAGATTACCTAATTTTTCTTTGAACAGAGGTAGTAAATGTGTCTCTTGCCAACTAGCTACCGCCATGTGTATGTCTAAAATAGTGGCAGGAACGGCCAAACGACCACGTTCGTGCTGTAATTCAAGACGAATATGTTTGACAGCCAATTTCTGCGCATTGAGCCATCCTAGTAACTGGCACAATAAACTACGACTATAAGTGAATAAAGCATCCGTGCTATCTAATCTGTCTGGCAACTCAAGTTTGGCATGAAATTCAGGCTCCGCTAGTACCCATAGTTGCGCTGAAGATCGTAAAGAGTAAACCTGATCCATCTCCGTTATTAAGTCTTTGCCACAACGACGCTGCAAACCAGACCTTGGAAGCTTGCGTAAATCGGCTAGTTGATGGCACGCCAGTCCTTGTAGAAAATCTTGCCAGTCTGCGCTACTGTTCAATAGTGTGACCGGTAATCGATCAAGTGCAGCAAATAGATGTGATGTGCGTAAACAAAATTGTCCCTGTCGTTGCTGAAGCGCTGCATTTCTAGCGAATAGCCACGCCGCTTTCGCTGTAGGGGCGCTGCCAGTTGTCAGGCTGTAACCGAGCATATTCACTGTCGCGCGTACTTGTTGGCGTAAAGCAGATAAACCACCAAAGAGGCGGATGCTGGCACCGATATCGAGCAAAATGGAAGCATCTTCGGCTATGCTGACTTGCGGCGTATAGCGAAGCAGAGCGAGTGCAACTGCAGATAAAGCGGCGGACTCTCTAATGCTATCTTGCATAAAAATCTGCACTTCAGGTATCAGCATTTGTACGCCTCCACGGCGCATACCGAAACGAACGCCCGCTTGCAGCGCGACAGCAGACATAGCGATCACACGGTTTTGCTTTAAAACGACGACAGCGGATGCACTTTCAGCTTGTTGCCAGTGAGGCACAAACACTTCCATCTCAAGGGATGGTAAATGAACGGCAATCCACATCGACTCTCTTGTCTGAGATAGTGACATTGATTTTTGTGAATCTTGAACTGGTCGTGGTTGAGGCTTGCTTGACATGGCACAGCCTTAAATGATGTTGATCTTTTTTTGTTGAATTATCGTAGGTAATTCGTATCGATTACTACTCTGATGGTAGATATCTTCGGCAAATAGCGGCACTGTTTCAACACGACGGGTTGAAAGGTAAGGGTGGTCGTTGATATATAAAAATAAAGGTGTTTCACTGGCCGCACCGCGCCGTTTCAGAATATCGATTTGTAGGCCTGACGCTTTGGGGGTTAAGGCAATACGTAAAATAGCTGGCGAGGGGGATTGTGCTGCATTTAATGGTCGTATAACAAAAAATAAGGTTTGGGATTTTTGTGCCATTAAATGTAGTCGTCTTAATACCTCTGTTTTGATTTGCGTTTGCCAGAGGAGTAATGCGCCACAGCTGCCATTTTTTAGAATTTGTTCTGCGGACCATAACTGATCACTATGTTTCTTGCCAGCGATCCACAATAGAGAAAGTGGCTCGGATGCATCGCCTTGATAGGCGCATGCATAAGGAATATGTGGCGGTGCCAGTAAAGCAATCGGGCGCTTACCCAGATGTTTTAGTGACGGTAATAATAATTTGAATTCTGCAATGCCGGCTTCTGCAATCAAAATTTCTATTAGTTGTCCCAACGGCCAGCCACCACCAGGCAATTCCCGGTTTAAAGCGATAAATCCACTATTTACGGTAGTCCCCTGATCGCGTGCTAATTGCGATGCGCGCCAAACGTCGGGATGGTGATTTTCGATCCCGGGTTGAGCAAGAGAGTGACGATAGGATAAGGGGGACTGAGACAACATAGTAATGAATACTGAATAAATACTGAATGAATATACAGTATATTACTTGGCTATCCAAACTTCAAAAAGATTTTTTTAGAAAAGTGAAAAAACCCTTAAAACCTAATGCCAGTAAGCTTCTTGGTGTTTTTTAATGATTTTTTTGAGTGTCTACGTTAAACAACATTAAACAATTTACTGATTGCATATACAGTATTTTGTGTTACAGTTCATTTCATGGACAAACGTTGATCTGAGTGAAGATTAGAAGTTCTCAATGATGTCCTTACTGATATTTTTGCATTATCAACTGAGACGGAGATTTATCATGGCACACCTGGAACAAACATTTGACACACGGTTTAGTTTGCAATTTGCACCAACTTCTTTTTTGATGCGCTTAGGTCGCCGTGAGATTTTTGTTTGCCGCGATTTCAGACAACGCGCTTACCATGTCAACCCTGTGCTTGATTGCTCCACAGGTGTTCAGGCAGGGCATCTGGAGGTGCTATTTTGCAAAAAGTGGTTGATTATTTTGTCTAAAGCAAACTGGTAATTTTTATCAAGTTGCTTAATTAAGTTGCGTAATTAAGTTGCTTGCTTAGATCACGTACACATTCAGCATGTATGAATTATCTGAGCATCGCAGCGACAGGCTACAAAGTTCAGTGGCTCCCGCCAGATAAAAAGTTATCTGGCGTAAAAGAGCTCAGTCATGGAGTCGATACGCTTTATCATCAGCGCAATCAATGCCAACTTAATGCTGATTTTGAGAACGCTTTTTGCGGTCACTGGTCATAAATGGTAACAATTTATCACGCCAGACCTGGTAACCGTTCTCATTAGGATGTAAGCCATCTTGTACAAAATAGTTTGCTATCTGTTTTCCGCTGACATCAATAAATGCGGGATATAAATCAAGATAAGAAACGCTTCCTGAAAATTCAGTGCTTATGATTAATGCTGCAAGACGTTGATTGACAGGCTTGACGACGTTCGCATTTTTTACAGGATCATTGGTTGGCAGGATTGATTCAAGAATGATGTGTGCATGAGGTTTGAGTTTATGTACGGTGCGCACAACGGTGCTGACACCCTCATAGATGCTATCCGTAACCGGATATTCGGGAGCCCATGAATTATTGATTCCCAACATGATAATAATG
Organism: Undibacterium sp. SXout20W; assembly: GCF_049340285.1. Taxonomy (NCBI): domain Bacteria; kingdom Pseudomonadati; phylum Pseudomonadota; class Betaproteobacteria; order Burkholderiales; family Oxalobacteraceae; genus Undibacterium; species Undibacterium sp. SXout20W. The sequence continues at coordinate 6,954 of NZ_JBMPPH010000038.1, forward strand.
TAGTCGGGGTTTAATTCGGGGCTATCCAGTTCACCAAGTCCACCATCTTTTTTAGGCTGTATGCGATAAAGAATGTGCTCGGTGCGATCTCCGGAAATGCCGAAATTTTGTGCGGTATTTTCAGGTGGAGTGCCAATGAAGCTTTCGTCCCAAATTCTCTTGCCATGCCATTGGCTTTGAACCCAGAGATCTTCGCCCATCATCCAGAAATCCGTAATGGAATCCCCCAAAAAGAGTAATTTCACTTTCGATAACGCAGGCTTGTCCAAGAGAAGTTGCTCAATCTGAATCTGACGTTGCTGCCAGTATTCCACGCGTGCGATTGGCTTAGATGACTGAAATGCCCCATTATTACCAGCCATTAAAGACAAAGAAACCGATAGCGATAATATTGCAATGATCACTTTTGCACTTTTATGCGGCGTATTTTTACGCATATGAAGTTCCTTTTACTTTATAGTTAGAGCTCGCAAAGAAGTAGAGCAGCACTCAATCAATTCACAAGCTGTCCGCTGGCAATGAATTTCAGTGGCAGCTCAAGCCGGATAGACCAATCTGATTCATCATGTTTTGCTCCCTCAAAAACACGGCTTATAAAGTGCTTATCGTCGTAGCCTTTTTCTCGCACAATCAGGTCAACAAATGGCTGTGGTACCGCATATAAAGAATCCAGTGTTGCCGTGCCACGATCCATGTAAATACGGTGATGTGCAGGATCTGGTAAATGCAATTGCAAGTAATTAAAAAAAGCCAAAGGAACCGATGCGTTGGCTTCAAAAGTGCCCGGCCAATGCGTTGACAGACATGCGGCACCGCCAAACACTTCCGGATATTCGCTGATAGCGTAAATAGAAATCAGCCCCCCCATACTTGACCCCATGATCATCGTATGGTCACGATCAGGCAAGGTGGAAAACTGGCGATCAATGGCAGGCTTGAGTTCTTCCACTAGAAAACGCAAATAGTTATCCGCGCGCGCTTTTCCTTGGAGGCCTTTTTCAATCAGACGACCGCGAGTTGGCTCCGCAATCCATTGCAGCGCTTTTTCAGGAAAATATTCACTGTGACGCAAAGGCGCGATATTCCAAACCCCTACAATAATGGTGTCCGGCAATTGACCGCTATTGACGAGTTTAGTCACCGCCTGATCGACATGCCATGCTTTTTTATTCCAGGTTGTAGAGGCGTCATAGAGCATTTGCCCGTCATGCATATACAGCACGTTATAGCGCTTTTTGGGATTGTAATTTGCCGGCAACCAGACATCGATATTGCGCGGATCTACATACTTGGATGGAAACAGCGGCAGGCGCTCAATCCTACCTGATTGCACAGACGGCATTGTCGATGCAATGGGTGCACTATCAATGTTCTGCGCGCTCATAGACATCGAACTAAACATTAGAATAAGAAATGAAACAAATTTGAGCATTTTTATCATAGTGTCTTGAATAGTGGATAAGTGAGTTTATTTTTGTGAGCGAAAGATACGGCGTCACAGGCATATTAACCATGAGTGGTTAAACATAATTCCATTGCAATCTATTAATCTACCAGACTAAAGATTCGATTTGGTAGCCGCGCACCATAAGAGTTCAAATTTGATTAGGATGGGTAAATTTCTGATTGCTAACGAGCCATCAAACGTTTTTTTGCATTGACGAATACCTGACTTAATAATGATCGTAAGTTATAGAATAAATGTTATTTTAAATGCAACGCTGAACTCGCAGAGTTAGATGACAGTGATGTATCGTTGAAACAAACTGGGCAAACCAAAGTGATGATTGAATTTAACCCTAACTAGCCGAAGTAAATCCCCAATGTAGCTGCGCAGAAAATAACGGTTACCGAGGCTTATTGCGTTTTCAAATTCTCAGAAGATGTTACTCGCAATGCGAGGCTGGCGATATATTGGACTGGCACACTCACTGCATATAACTGGATGTCGGAGAACCTATTGATAAACAAAGGTATTTTTTGATGTTCGTATTCTGTCAGCGCAAGCCCCGCACATTTAAATTTTGCTTCGAGTTGCGTCCACGAGTGCGCGAATTTCGTTGCCTGCAAATGTAGAGGCGTTTGCTGAAGTTCAGACGTTTTTTGTTCACCTAAATAGAGTGTAGCGATATCTTCCCAGCCTGTTTGCGGGGCGTTTGACATGATATCAATACCTATCGGTCCGATACAGCTAATTGCGGCGACAGCAATTTCAGCCTCATAGCTAGTAGAAACGTATAACTCGTTGGCACCCAATGAGACGAACAAACCTTCGCCAACCACGCTTGTGATACGCAATTGATCAGCAGGGCAGGGCAGCGCCGCGAGCAAAAATTCTGTGATTGCCAAACGCACATGCTGTCTGACTGCATCGCGTGGCATGTTTTTGGGAATTTTGTGATGGATAACGACAATTTTATTTTCTGCAAAGCTCCCCAGTGCAGCTTGTGACTGGAGAGGCCATAAAAATGCAGAAAGAGCGTTTTCCATAGACGATAAATAACAAATTAAGTGCCAGTCATCGCGGCCGGGCATCCACGCCAACTCGAATTGGCAGGAATAAATTCACCTTTCATCACTAAGGTTAATGATCCCAAGCTAGCGCCATTGCCAACTTCTGCGCCATACAATACTGAGCTACGTGGCCCCATATAAACGCGTTCACCAATAATCACGTGATCAACCTTCATCACGCGGTCTTCAAATAAATGCGTTTGAGGGCAGGCCAGGGCATTAATTTCTGTGTAATCCCCAATGCTGACGCAATCAAATTCCGTAATGTCAGTTGTGTCTAGATAAACCCCTTTTCCTATTTTGCATCCAAGGAGTTTAAAGGCGATCGGTAGCCATGGCGTGCCGCGCAAATAGCGCATGAAATTAGGAATCGCTATGCCTTCATACATATTGGTAATACCTTCTGAAAGCCAGACGAATGGCGTCCACATTGGGACGCTGGCTTTCTTGTAGCGGTAAATTAACAGCCATTTAAGCACGAGTACAAAGCCAAAACTACCGACACCATAAAACAAGCCAGCAACAAGCAAATAAAAAAAGACTTCCAGCCAACGATCATCGCCTGCCAGTGGCATTAAATTCAAGACCACGGTATAGCCAACGGCAATCACAATTGCATGCGGTGAAATGATCCTAAACGCTTCTACCAGTCCTCGCCCAATTCGTCTGAGAATCGACGGCTTAAATGTCAAATTTTCTGGAAAGCCCTTGGTTTCTTCACGCGCAGGCAAATGGATGGCTGGAGAACCCAGCCAGGTATCGCCTGCATGTATCAGTGCGTTTGCAGGTGCGCAGCTATGGACGCCAATCAGGACATTTTCTGGCAATACGGTGCCATCTGGAATGTATGCGCCATTCCCTACAAAACTGCGTCGGGAAATCACTGTCGGCTGCATTTGCATCCAGCCCGCATCGATTTCTTCATCGCCCAACAAAACAGCATCAGCAATAAACGTTTCATCCCCTAACGTCAACATATCGGGAACCACGCCCAATGCCGTTGATATCTCTGCCCCTTTGCCAACTTTGGCACCAAGCATACGATACCAAACCGGTGCATAGACCGTCGCATAAATCCCGTGCAAGACGTGCAAACTTGATTCCTGAATTTGATTTACTAACCATTTCTGGCAATAAGTATTGCCATGCACCTTGTATATACCGGGTTTTAATCTAGGTAAAATGAACCAACGAATTCCTGCAGAAAGCAACGCTGTGCATATAATTAAGATGGCAGTCGCAGGAAACGCAAGAATAAAATATTTACTCAATTGAAATGGTATTGAACTACTTTGCAGCCAAGGAAATGTATCTACGTTATCAAACCAGTCAATGATGACAAAGCTTGGGAACACAGGAACGAAAAATAGTGAACCAATGAGGAGCGCACCAGCGACAAAAAATAAGAACTCACCAATGGAACGTGCGTTTGATAAATGAGGTCGCGGCGGTAATACAGAGTGATCAAAAGCTGAAAAGTCTTTAGCAGGCGACCCTTTCCACACCCGATTGGCAGGAATTACATTGCCATCCGCCAAAGCCGATTGACCATCCAGATGGGCACCAGCTTCCAAAATTACATTTCCTTCCAACACGGAATAAGAACCGGCATAAGCATTCTCTCTCATGCAAATTGTGCCGAGAATAAGCTCACCGTGTTGAACTCGCGCATTTTCGAGATTGACTGCGCTACCAATGCTGACGCCATCCGCCAAATCGATTAAATCTGGCGCGCGCAATGTGATAGAGCCGATCGTGACATCGTTTCCGACTTTCCCTCCTAACGCACGTAACCACAAAGGATACAATGACGACCCGCTCAACATATAGGTCGGCGCCGCTTCAATTAAACGGTCAGCCAACCACCAACGGAAGTAAGCGATTCCCCATAAAGGATAACGTCCTGCTTTCAATCGACCCACAATAAGCCATTTACCGGCGATGGCTATGCCAAACTCTGCCAACGTCAACAGCAAAAAGGTAGCAACGGAAAGTAAAATAGCTTTGGTATTTGAATCGTCAGGATCACCTGTTAAAAAATGATAGGTAAAAAATGGTGCTAACCATTGCACCATGCGGATCGCCACTAACCACGGAATTACCAAGGCCTGCGCCGCGCCACATACCCAACGTTTCCAGGTTGGCGGTGGCGTCCAACTGCTTTGTTCTTCATGTGAAACATCCTGAACAGCGCCTGCCGCTTCTAATAATTCAGCAATCTTACCGATACTACGTTGTTGGTAAATATCGGCAATTTTAAAATAGGCAAAACGACTGCTTTTTCGTAATACGGAAACCAGTCGCGCAGCCATCAGCGAATGACCGCCCAGATCAGCAAAAAAATCAGCGTCACGCCGGATTGCTTGCCCGGGGAATAGGCTGTTTAACGCCGAGAATAAAACTTCTTCTGTTTGATTCTCAGGAATATCGGACTCACCAGAACTAGCTGCAACAGCCAGCTCCATTTTTTTAAGTGTATTTCGATCAATTTTTCCAGAAGTAAGTCGCGGCACTTCGGTCAAAAACTCAAATCTTGATGGCACCATGTACGGGGGTAATAACTGGCTTAACTTCGCACGTAAGAACGCCTTGAATTCGGCATCAGAACGCCCTTTGTGTGATTGATCTGATGCTGTCTCATCACGAACGATAAACGCCATGATCTGGTCAATACCCTGATCTTGTCGAAGTATTACCGCAACTGTACCCACGCCAGATTCTTGTGCAAGTACAGCCTCAATTTCACCAAGCTCCACACGGAAACCACGTATTTTCACCTGATCATCTGCGCGCCCCAAACACTGAATACTGCCATCGGCTTGGATGCATGCGAGATCTCCTGTGCGATAAAGGCGGTGTTCGTTGTCATTACTTGCCCAAGGATTGTGCAAAAATTTTTCCGCGGTTAGCTCAGGTCGCCCAAGATACCCAATTGCCACGCCAGGGCCTGAAATACATAATTCACCCGTTTCACCAAAAGGTAAAAGACGTAAGCCATTTTCTTCTACATCTGCGGCGATCACCATCATCGAATAATTTGGTAATGGCGTACCAATATTTACTGGCTGATTTGCATGCAATTGGGCCAGACTCGCAGAGACCGTTGCTTCGGTTGGACCATAAGTATTAAACATCTGGCGTCCCGCACGGCTAAAGCGATTTACCAGGGACTCCGGACACATCTCACCGCCCAGATTTATTAAACGTAAGCTGGTGACATCTTGCGAAAATAAGGCCAGAAGGGTAGGGACCGCATGCAGCACAGTGACCTGATTTATTTCTAACGCGAGCGGGAGTGCATCAGGATCAGCAGTAATTTCTTTCGGGGCAATCCATAAACTGGCACCCACCAAATAGCTGATCCAAACCTCTTCAAATGACATGTCAAATGCGACAGAAAAGCCTTGATAGACCTTATCCGATTCCCGAATTCCAAGAACCGCATTCTCACTGCGTAAAAAATGGCAAATACTTGCTTGGCTAACTAAGATGCCTTTTGGCTTCCCCGTCGAGCCAGACGTATAAATAACGTAAGCTGGTGTTTGCGGATCGGCGTCTTGTCGACGAACAAGAGTCGTTGGATCTGCGGCATCTGCAACGCATAGTTGCTCCGCGATCCACAAAGAACATGACAAATCCTGACAGGCGTCTGCAAAAGATGCGCAGCTCAATAAACCGACGGCCTGTGCATCTGCCAGACAAACTGCAATACGATCAACAGGCGTATCGGCATCAAATGGCAACCAGGCAGCTCCCGATTTTGCAATACCTGCCTGCATGACCAACAAATCAATGCCTCGTGGCAGCCATAAGCCAACGATATGGCCGGGGCGCACACCCGCCCGTATCAGTGCAGCAGCGATGACGTTTGCACGCTCATCGAGCTCAGCATAGGTTAACTGTTGGTTTTGAAATTCTAATGCTACTTTATGCGGAATTCTACGCGCAGTATTTTCCAGAAGGTCAGCGAGAATTTCGCGACGGAGTAACTCAGGGGAATTGGCGCCGTATAAAATTTGGGGGTTCAACTTAGTGCTGCTTAACAAAGACATAAAATCGATAAGGGAACTTGTAATATTGTTATTTGATTCGTCCTATATCTTCTCTGGATTACCTGAGTAAATATGGCAAATATTTTTTAAATTCAGAAAAATCATTCCCTGAAACAGAGCAGTATTCTTTTATTTACGCTTTCAAATATAGGGCTGAATCAGGCATCCATGTCGCCTGGAAATGTCCTAAAAGGTAACCTAAAAGGTAACCTCAAACGTAACCTCAAACGTAACCTCAAACGTAACCACAAACATAGACCAATTCAGCGTCTGATTTCATTTGTAAGCAAAATTTGATTATCACATAGATTCATTAAGAAAATATAACAGTGGAGCTTGAATCTACGATTATTTAGTTGATAACTAATTCAATCCATCGTTAGCTTCCTTTTGGGCGTTGTTCAGCTACATCCTTTCACTTCTTCATAAGTACGTCATATTGGTATGAGATTATGAGGTGCAAATTTAATTTACAAAGTTATTAAATTGATATTTTTATTATTAAAAAAAGATGTAGACTAAATAATAATTTTTTAAAAGAAAATATCCTTTCTTTGCATGTCTCAAACGCTTCTTAAACGTTTCTCAAACGCTTCTTAAACGTTTCTCAAACGCTTCTCAAACGTTTCTCAAACGTTTCTCAAACGTTTCTCAAACGTTCTTAGAAAATTTTTTATTGCAATAACTTGACCTTTGATTTCCGCTCGTTCGTCTGCTTATATTTAAAACAGCTTCATTAGATTAAACAATTTTAGGAGACACAAATGAAAACAATATTAAATTTTCTTACCAGTATTTTTTTGTTTCTTTGCATAAATATTGTTCAGGCAGCAGATACACCAGCTGACGCTATTGCAATGGTCGATAAAGGTTTGAGCTACATCGATAAAAATGGAAAAGACGCCTTAATCGCCGAAATTAACAAGAAAAATCCTGATTTTATGAATGGCGATATTTATCTTTATGTGCGTGGCATCGATGGCATCATCCTTGCCCATCCCATCAATCCAAAATTAATCGGTAAAAATATGCTTGAGTTGCCGGATGCCGATGGAAAACTCTACCGAAAAGACATCGTAAATTTAGCAAAAACCAAAGGCAAGGGATGGGTCGATTACCGCTATAACAACCCGATCTCCAAAGAAATCGAAAATAAGTCGACCTATATTTTTAAAACGGGTGACATTATTTTAGAAGCTGGTATTTACAAAGGTAAATAATCAGACCCCGAAGTATTCATTCCAACAGAAAATTGCCTGTAGATCGTGTCAAATACCCAATTTTCCACATGGAATACCAGTCAACGCAGTGATTACTGGTGCCTGACCGGTGCGATTGCCATGGTAGGTTTAGCACTAGGCTCATTGCTTCCACTGACTTCCATTTTGCTTGCGCATACAGGATCATCTGGCAGCACCATTGGCATGGTGATCGCTATTCACGCTCTGGGTCTTGTCTGTGCCATTTTATTGGGCGAACGTAGTTGTCGTCGCTATGGTGCCAGGCGCACTATCGAATTTTTTGGCGTTGGCGCGGCTGTCATTGCCTGCTTCATGCAAGGATTAACGGAACCGTTCATTGTTGCCGTCTTGCTGTTTATCCTCGGATTGTTTCTTGGTGTCGTGCTCAATACGGTAGAGACTTGGGTGAATGTCGCGGTACCCGAAGGACAGCGAGGTCGTTGGCTGGCAATACATTGCACAATATTCACTTTATTCCAACTTTGTGGTCCGATTTTAATACAGCAATTGCCCGCAGGCCATGAATATCAATTGTGCGGCATCCTTATGTTGATGACGTGGCCCATTTACCGTCGATTGAGTCCGCAAAAATTGGATGACGAAGAGGGCGCCAGTGGCGATTCTGTATCTTGGTACGCCTATCTTTTTACCGCACCTGTCGTTGTTGTGAGCACGGCACTATTTGCTTTATTCGACACCCTAGTTCTCGGCCTCTTGCCTCTCTATGCTTTGGCACAGGGCATGGACACCAGTACCGCACTACTGTCAGCATCAGTGGTGCTTGCAGGTGATACGGCGCTAGAAATCATTATTGGTGTACTGGCTGATCGTTTTGGTCGGGTTCGTGTTCATACAGCCTGTGCGATTATTTTACTGTGTAGCGCTGTACTACTTCCTACTTATATTGGGACGCTATTTTGGTGGCCTGCATTATTCGTCATGGGCGGATCTGCTGGCGGCATCTACGTATTGTCGATGATGGCATGCGGGCAAAGATTTAAAGGCAATCAATTATTACGTATGACTGCTTTACTGGGTTCGGTGTGGGGCATTGCCAGCATTATCGGACCATTAACTACCGGCGCAATAATGGTAAAAAATATGCGCTGGTCGGTCCCTGTCGTCGTGTTCTCGATGGCTGTTTTCTTACTTTTTGCACTATTTTTGGAACAAAAGAAGAGTCAAAATTCACAAGAGAAACTACAGAAATTAAAGGAATGTTCAAATGCATAGCAATTATCAAAACATCGTTGTGATGGGCTTTGGAAACATCGGTCAGGCTCTTAGCTCATTACTCAGAATGCGCTTTATCAAAGAACAAATCCTGGTGATCGACGAACACTTAACACCAGCAATGAAAGAGGTCATTCAACGATATGCAATGGCGTTTTTGCAAATCAAAATTACACAGCAGAATTTCAATTCTGTCCTGTCAGAGCATGTGGGACCTCGCACCTTAGTTCTCAACCTTGCAACCTCCATTAGTAGCCGCGATTTGATTACCTGGACGCAATCACAAGGCGCATACTATCTCGATACATGCATTGATCCTTGGGAGTATCAAGATGGCGTCGTGCACACCAACGAAAACTCAAATTATGTGATGCGCGAAGAGATTCTTGCTTTAATCAGAAATCAAGACCAACTTAGATCATCGACAGGATTAAAGCCATCATCAACGGCGATCGTTGGGCATGGTGCCAATCCTGGTTTTGTGTCGATTCTTGCTAAGCAAGGACTGCTGAAAATGCAGCAAGAATTTCTTCAAAAAACGGACGTTCCTACAACACAAACACAATGGGCTGAATTAGCCAAGGCTCTGGGGGTCAAGATTATCCAGATTTCTGAATGCGATACACAAGCAACCAATGTGAGCAGACGTAGTGGAGAGTTCGTCAATACCTGGTCTGTTGATGGTTATGTTGCCGAAGCTTTGCAACCTGCTGAACTTGGTTGGGGATCGCATGAAGAATCAGGCCCTTTGGCTACTTCAATAGGGAGGCATACAAGTGGTTGCCGCGCTGCCGTCTATCTCAAACATATGGGTGTCCGTTGTGAAGTGAAATCATGGGCACCTGCCGCGGGTGAATTTATTGGAAACTTGATCAGCCACAACGAGGCAATCTCGCTTGCACACTACTTTACGTTGGCTAACGAAAATCATCCAATTTATCGACCTACCGTCTACTATGCCTATCGCCCCTGCAAACAAGCCGTCGAAAGCCTGAGGCTGCTTGATTGCGGTGATCGCAGTCAGATTAAATCGAGCCGTGTACTGAAAGAAGAACTGGTTCAAGGCATCGACGAATTAGGCGTCTTGATTGTTTCTGATCAATTTCCAGCATTATGGATAGGATCACAATTATCCATCGAAAGAGCCAAAGAAATGGCACCCTATAACAATGCCACGTCACTCCAAGTCGTCGGAAGCATTATGGCCGCACTTGAATGGATGTTGCAAAATACGGGGTGTGGCATCATCGAATCTGAATCACTTGATCATGCGTTTATATACCAACATGCCAAGGCCTATTGGGAGCCGATGGTGATGCAATTCCATCGCTGGCATCCGAGTGGCGATCAATCCTGCAAGAATTGGACAATTGATCAGTTTTTAAGCATCGTTGAGAGCACAAATACGGCGGTTATCGATTGAAATTTTTAAGCAATAATTCGATTGCTGCAATGCGTAATTTTCAATGAAATATCCCACTGAATTAATCCAAAAATCAACAAATACATTCTTCCTACAAATTTATTGAATGACGGATGTTCAGTTGCGTTAACTCATTGTATTTATTGAATATTTGCATCACTTTTATTCGAAATCCACCGCCTCAAAATTCTAGAAAGATCTCGCATTTGCAATGTTGTCATTGAATGAAAACGATTGTGACATAAAGACAATTTTTAAGTAGTGTTATGGAATAATAGCTACTCGATCATTTCTGTGTTGGGTCTTGACATGAAGAATCACTTCAAATTATTCATCAGTGCCGCACTTGCAATGTCTATTGCGGCCTGCAGTACACCGCCTGCACCGCCTGCACCGCCAGCGCCAAAGGCAGCGGTACCTGTATTGCCTATCGCTCAGTTAGACCGCGGCGTCCAAATCGTCTTGCCAGATAACGTTTTGTTTGATTCGGGTAAAGCCGAAGTCAATTTACAAGCGTCGCAGGCCTATCTGGATCGTATTGCCTATTTGCTGACATCCAAAACGAATAAAATTGTCTCTGTCGAAGGGCATACAGATAACACTGGCTCCCCGACATTTAATCAAAAATTGTCAGAACAACGGGCGGCGGCGGTAAAGCAAGTTTTATTGGATTTGCATGTGCCGGACGAGCGTATTACAACAACAGGATTTTCTTTCCACCATCCAGTAGCATCTAATGCGACGGAAGAAGGAAGAAAATTCAATCGTCGCACTGAAATAATTATCATTGACGAAAAAGTAGAAAACATTACGCAAGGTGAGTCGCCAGAATCCTTTGAAACCGCGTTTAGCAGACTCAAAGGCTTGATTGATCAAGGCATACTACAAGCACCGGGAAAATAGAAAGTTACTCATGGATATTCAAATGAAACGTCGTATGATGTTAGCGATGGGAGCCAGTCTCCCATTTGCAGCAGGCGCGGCGCAAAGAAATATCAGCGATTCTATTACCAGTAACAAACCTGCCACCGCTGCTCGGCCGCTGAAAGTAGGCTTAGCTTTAGGCGGTGGCTCTGCGCGCGGTTTTGCCCATATAGGCGTCATTCAAGCTTTAGAAAAACACCGTATCCGTCCCGATTTAGTTGTTGGCACAAGCGCAGGTAGTATCATTGGTGCATTTTATGCCGCAGGGTTTAGCGGTGCACAAATGGAAGAAGTGGCACTGAAACTAAAAGACTTTGAAGTCATCGATTTATCGGTCGGTTCCAAACGCGGCATGGTGCTTGGCAGTGCCTTACAAAATATCGTTAATCAATACCTGCAATCTAAACCCATCGAAACGTTTCCCATCCCGTTCTGTGCTGTTGCGACCAATCTGATTTCCGGTAAAGCTAATTTATTTCGTAGCGGCAATGCTGGCTTCGCGGTGCGTGCGTCTTGCAGTATGCCAGGTGTGTTTATCCCGGCAAGACAAGGGGCTGATGAATTCGTCGATGGTGGCTTGATTAGTCCGCTCCCAGTCAACGAAGCAAAAAAACTGGGGGCAAATTACGTGATCGCCGTCGATGTGAGCGCCCAAACAGACAATCCTAATTTGTACGGTATGTTTGAATTGCTGATGCAGTCATTTGACATTATGGGACAGTCCTTGATACGTCTGGAAGCTGAAAAAGCAGATGTATTGATTCATCCTGACTTAAAAAAATTCTCCAGCACTGATTTTCAATCACGCAAAGAGTTGATCGCCGCAGGCTTCCAGGCTGGGTTGCAAGCCATTCCACAAATCAAAGAAGCCTTAGCCGCTGCAGGCTAGCGAAAAGAGGGCGTGTCATAGCCACCCTGGTAGATTTACATTCTAGCCGCCGCATAGGAATATCCGGCGGCTTTTCAATTTGCTACTTGCACGAAGCCCTGCAAACTTGCTTGAAGGCGAAGGCAATCTCCCTAATTATCTGAATTCAATCCACGCCAATACACATTGCTCATTAAGCTCATTAAGCTCAGGAAACTCAGGATTGGATATTGCGTAGAACAACGAAATTCGAATAACAGTGATAGACTCAGCCCCTGGAATTGAACGCAATCTTCAATAAATTAGGTGCCCTCATGACTCATCCTGCCACATATCAACCGCCAAAAATATGGACCCCGAATACAGAGAACGGTGGGCGGTTTGCTAAAATCAACCGGCCAATTGCAGGCTCGACGCATCTCAAAGAGTTGTCTGTCGGTCGCCATCCTTTGCAGCTCTATTCGCTAGGAACACCAAATGGTGTCAAGGTGACCGTCATGCTTGAAGAATTACTGGCTGCAGGACACAGCGGTGCAGAGTACGATGCGTGGCTCATTAATATCAGTGAAGGCGACCAATTCGGTAGTGGTTTTGTCGCCATTAATCCCAACTCTAAAATACCAGCATTAGTCGATCATAGCGGTCCAACACCGGTTCGCATATTCGAATCTGGTGCGATTCTGATTTATCTGGCAGAGAAATTTAACGCCTTTTTACCTGAATCGGGTGCAGAACGCGCAGAGTGTTTGTCGTGGCTGTTCTGGCAAATGGGCAGTGCGCCTTTCTTAGGCGGTGGCTTTGGTCACTTCTACGCCTATGCCCCTGACAAAATCGAATACGCTATTGACCGTTATGCCATGGAGGTCAAGAGGCAAATGGACGTGTTAGACAAACGTCTTGCAGAAAGTCAATTTATCGCTGGGGATAGCTATACCATTGCAGATATGGCGATCTGGCCTTGGTACGGTAGCCTTGCAAAAGGGCAGCTGTATGAAGCTGGAGAGTTTTTGCAAGTTCAAGAATATACAAACGTATTGCGTTGGACAAACCAAGTTGCGCAGCGACCTGCAGTCAAAAGAGGACGTATGGTGAATCGTGCCTTTGGCGATCCCGCCAGCCAACTACATGAACGCCATGAAGCAAGTGATTTCGATACGAAAACACAAGATAAAATCGCAAAGCCAGCCTGATCTTTTTAGTTATCCCACTGAGGAGTCGCACTATGATTACTTTTTATGACTGCAGCACTGCACCTAGTCCACGTCGCGCACGCATCCTTTTGGCTGAAAAAGGCATCTCCCATGAGACCGTCCAGGTTGATTTAAAGACCGGTGAACAACTAGGAGAGGCGTATCGTCGCATCAATCCGCTCTCAACGGTTCCGGCATTGCAACTTGAAAGTGGCACTGTTTTAACCGATAACGCGGCAATCACAGCCTATTTGGAGGCACAATACCCAGCGCCAGCACTCTTAGGTATAACTTTCGAGGAAAAAGCTGAGATAGCGAGTTGGAACTGGCGGGTTGAATTTGAAGGATTACTTGCAATCGCAGAAGCCTTGCGAAATAGTTCGCCTTCAATGAAGGAACGCGCATTACCAGGCCCAGTGAACTATCAACAGATCCCAGAACTGGCACAACGAGGATTGGCGCGAATACAGCAATTTTTCGTCACCTTGAACGCCCATCTCGCAGATCGGGAATATGTTGCGACTGACCGTTTCAGTATTGCCGATATTACCGCTGTTGTTACGGTTGATTTCGCGCGCGTCGTAAAAATCAAAGTCGATGAACAATACCCTCACATACAACGCTGGCGCGCATTGATGGCACAGCGTGAATCAATGTCACTCTAGACGCGGCAAAGTGGCGCAACCGAGTTTTGTATAGGTTAATAACACCCTTTTTTACCCTAAAATTCTGTTCAATGACTGCGCTAGTTTCGATAGATCTATTGGATTTCATATCCCCTTGGAAAATATTCCGACGGGGTATGAATAGTCCTCATTATTAGCCACTTGGCTACGAAATAAAGAAGCTTGTGAAGGTTGTAAATGCTGGCGGTCAAGGCAGGTGGGCAGTGCAGGGGGACAATGCAGCTTGGTCATGCAGACAGCCTCGAAAAAATATCCGATCAATCTTAGCCATTAAGTGTATATTATTGCTAAATTAATATATTATTTTAAAGGCAAGTATCGGCATCAAAACTTTATACCGATATTTTAAGAATTTCGCCAGATCAGCCAAAAAAATCAACGCTGAACGTTACCTTCGCGAGTAAAAAATTTAACTGACTCGCTCCATGTATTGACGCTAAGGGCGATAGTTAATCTAACAACACGGTAACGCGGGTTCGTTCATTAGAAAACCAAATAATATCGAATTATTCTTTGAATTCTCTGCATTGGAAAAGCGATGAAATCTGATATTTTGTATGCCTTCTCGTCCGGTAAAGCATTGGCAATCGCCATCTTAACTTCTGCAGCGGTCGCAGCATGTGGTGGAAGCGGTTCGTCAAGCAGTGGCGTGCCACCAGTCGTGACACCCGATGTCGCCAATCCACCAGGTCCCGGCCATTTTGAAAACGCTACTTTTATCACTACGGTCAATGTCGCAGATGTGACGGCGGCACTTTCCAATGATCTGGCGGCAGCAGTTAAACCACTGTATTCAGTTGATACTTACAAAATTACTTACACCACGACTGATTCTGGTGGGCGTAGTGTTATTGCGTCTGGCCTCGCGGCGATCCCGCGCAAGGCTAGCAGCCAGACGAGCCCGGTCTTAAGCTATCAACACGCCACCATCAAAACTGATGCTGGGGCGCCCAGTAATCATGCAACACCCGACGAGCCTGCGGTGCTATTCGCCTCGATGGGGTATCTGGTAAGTGCAACTGACTATGTTGGTTATGGAGCGAGCAAAGGTCTGCCGCATCCGTATTTGCTGGCAACGCCGACGGCAACGTCGGTCATTGATTTTATGACGGCCACGTCACGCTGGCGTCAGATGAATACCATAGCTGACAATGGACAGGTATTTTTAACGGGCTATTCTGAAGGCGCTTATGCATCAATGGCAACGCTGCGCCAATTAACACAAAACAAGACGGCGAGTACCACACTGCCGGTCACTACATTTGTTGGCGCAGGTCCCTATGATGTTGCTCTGACATTAAATGCCATGCTGGATGCCGTTCGTAAAAATAACCCTATCCTTGGCGCGCTCATCAGTCCAGGATTTTTAAAAAATCTGGGGGCAAATGATAGGGCGAATGTGCGCAATTTGTTACTTTATTCTGCTCTTGGCAGTCAAAGCGATATAACCTTTGATCCTACTTTTCTGGATAATTTCCTCAACGACGACACTGCTCATATTATTGCTCAAAGCAATGACTATGACTGGACGCCACAATCACCCATTCTGTTCTTCCATGGACGTGATGACACGACTGTCCCCTATGGCAACACCGATTCTGCGTTTCAAACCATGACGCAACGCGGGGCGGCATCGCTGATCGAGCGTATGGATTGCACCGCAAAACCTTCGGAGCATATCCCCTGCGTGACGCCATTCTTAATCAACGACATTACGAGACTTGGCGCTTTGGCTAAAGGATTGTGAAACGCTCAATGCGATATCAAATGGAAAGAAGGTAATGTCCGAAACAACTGAAGGCAATCTTTCACAGAGTGACGTGAGTATAATTCAACTGAAGCGGCAACGGTTTTAGCGAAAAAGGGCGGTGAACAAGCAGTACATGCGACCGAAAACTGTTTTTTATGCAGTGCATTGTTCAAATGACCGTGTGATAAGCGTCTCCAGAGATTTGATTGGTTGAATTAGACGGCAACCAGTTGAATTAGGTGAACGGCATTCGTTGTACTCGTGACTTTGATCGAGATGTCCAGGCAGAGCGGGATAACGATCGATGCATAAGTATAGGGATTATCCATATCATAAATTCACCTCGAATCATCAATGACACCAACGGAGCGATCGATGATTCGATTGAAGCCAAAATCTTATCTGGGACTTGCATTGCAGATCATTGGAATCTGCGTAATCGCTCGGTCTTTCAGGTAATCATACTTACCATATGTATCAGAGTCTGGGAAATTAAATTTATAATTTGACATCTGACCTGCCGACAAAAATAAGGTATACCTATCAGAATAGTATGGACCAGTGTTTGACTCTGTACGATGAAAATAACCTGGCGTCATACCATCTTTACCAATAGGGCTCTCGAGATATAAATCTGAACAGTATTGGCTTTCCCGTATTTTTCCTGCATAAGAATTAAATAATCGCGTCGGAGAGTCGCGGAGAACCAAATCAGTACCCAATGGAACGCCTGTCTTATAGTTACTAAAATAATATTCAATCGTTGGGATTGTCACTATTGCTCCCAGCTTCATGTCAGCCACTTTTCCCTTCGGATAGTATTGACTTAACATACCGCCTATGGGTGTTACGGTAACCACAATATCACCACCAACAGCTATATCTTGCCGAAAACTTAAATCCTCCTTGGCGTTAGGATCGATATAAGTCGTATTATCAGTCAAAAATACGGCTTGCCCCCCCTTTGGAAATGTCGTACGTTCTTCGCCAATATAGCCCTCGTGTGCGCGATCGGTATTGCAATCCACATAATTTTTATTGCCGCGACCATCAGCACTTAGGCACAATAACTGTCCGCTGTTGTCCTTAATTGCTTTATACGCCTCATAAGTTGGATGTCCGTAGGAATTGGAATTGCCAGCAGAAAAAATAACACTAGAGGGCTTAAATTCCTGATAAAACTGGGGACTATTACTACCTTTAGTCTTCGCACCATGATGCGACGATAGCACTAAGCCCATTAAATTTCGTATTCCAAACTTTGCCGCTCTTGATGAAGCATTGGCCTCATTTTCCTTATCTCCGTCTCCCGGAGCGGTGATACTATAAAAACCATCGGCAACTGATACGATGAGACTCTGTCGATTTTTAGAATTTTTACCCTTTGCGGTTGGATTTGATTCAAGAAAATACAACCACGGTCTATCTGTTCGGTCTTCCAAAGAAACCGTTTGTGTATTCGAAGTAGGAACAGGTAATACTAACGGGATAGCGGCATCGATCTGCACTTCAGTCCCACGATTATCAGTCGCAAATAGCTTTTCAGGGCCGCTGCTATTGGTAGGACCAACAGAGAAATTTATATTTTCATAAAATAGTGTCCCACTATTTACTCTCGCCAACTCTGTAAGCCAAGTACGAGTTTTTACAGATGGTGCATCCGCTGATGTCGACTTTGTTTTGAAACTTTCGAGACTACCTCCAATATATACGGCAAAGGGCTGGGGTAATTTCGTCAAACTAGGGTCGTCGCCACTAGATTTAAACATAAACTCCAATAAACTATAGTGATCAAAGTCACCATGTGAAATGATAAGGATAGGATTACGAACATAATGAGTGCTCGATACTTCACTTTGATCCATTTTGATTCTGATTGATTGTCCGGTCTGCATCGTCCAGTTCATAAATTTAAGTAGTTCCACTGCATGCTTTTTAACATCACCTGCGGGGGTAATTCTCGTGGCTGAACCCATATCAATAATCACGGGATGTGGCCAAGCATAACCGTCAACAACGGTGAAGGATCCTTGACCAATATTCATCACATAGCTACGCCACTGGCCTGGAAGTAAAGGGGCTATCGCCTTAGTTCCCATGTAATAATGGCGATCTAACAAAAACTGAGTACTACCACCACCCGTTCTAAGGTATACCTTGAAAGGGCCCTGTCCGTTGATTCGATTTACATCTTGATTATCATTTGTAGCGCGCACTTGCCGAGATAGACTTTTCGATGAGGAGTTTTCACAAACTTGCGAATTATCAGTTTTACTATTTTGTTCTGCAGCAACTAGCTTTTGTATGCATGAAAAACTTGTATGTTGCGCCTCAAACTCACCCGCTCTACGCCCATACTTGAATGTCGTCGTCTCCAGAGGCGGCAAATACACGTCACTCTCATAGCTAAAAATGACGTTTGGGTATAGGTCACTGTTGGCGTACTTGCAATCATAGGCATAAAGGCTTGTCAATGTGGACCCTGGTGCGGTGGATCCCATGCATTTTCCTGGGTACGCTAAAGACTCATAGGCGACAGCAACTGCGCCACCATTCGTTTGACTGTACTTTTTAACAATTCGGCGCCACATTTGTTTCGGTGAATCTAAAGTACACCAATTCAACGTAACATAACTACTTGCCGATCCACCATCTAATTCAAGACAATGGTCTTCGCCAACATAGATCAGGTTACTGCTCTCCGACCAGAAAAATCCCCCATTAGCTGATGGATCCTTCCATGTTTGAACATTAATTGCGCCTTGAGTTATTTTTGTACCGTTATCATCAAATTGCGGCAATTTTACGCTGACATAGTAACTTGAATAAATCAGCAGATTTCTGGGGTGCGTGGCAATTTTTAAGAACATTGCCAACGATTGACCTTGTCCATCTAACTCAGCACCAGGATTAACATCGGCAACGGTTGATCGACGAGGCTCAATATCCGCCCAAGTATACACTTCAGGTCTTTTCGTTTTACCCTTTACTTTGGTTTCAGCCTCAGTAAATGCCCTTACATTGCTTTCCATCGCCCTATATAAAGTCGCTACTCTCAACTGATACTCTTCATCACTCTCACCTTCTAGCTTGCCATTTTCTTCCTCCATAGCTATACCGGCAATCGGTTCTATAATCTTCTTCTGTAAATCTTCGCTACTTACCTTGCCAGAATTATCAGCGTAATAAAAATTAGCCAGCTTATCTTGTACATTAAGAAGAGCCTGCTGGGCAACAAAGATCGCAGACAATAAGTTTGGGAGAAAAGGCTTGTAACCCACCCCAGCTGCGGCACTTCCAACCACAATAATAAAAATAAGTGGTATTAAAATTTTATTTCTCTTATTTTTCACGTCCGCCTCCATTAACTTCAAAAAACAAAAAAATAAATACACTGCTTAAATGAATCTGAAAAAATTATGCCGCTGTAGCTAGAACTTGGCATGTTCCGTAGATGCCTAGCGACGCTAAAACCTCGTTTCGCTTGAATTAAATATAGTCATAATGTTTCATTTATTCTATTAAATGCTAAAGTTTTGCAGCCAACTTGATTAAACATCCGAAAATACCAACGCTAGAAATAATCGGGACAAACGACATTATCGAATCCATGTATCAATTCCTTTTTAAAATGTGGGACGGTACCGTGATGATTAGCCTTTAGGACGGCCGAGGGTTTTGTGCCACCTGCCAGCAAGTGCAGCCTAGGCTACTTAATGAATGGCAGTAGTAGCAAAGCACCCAACATTCTTATAGAAGGACGATGTGGAACCGTTTTTATATCACAATCCTTTAGCCAAAGCCCCAAGTCGAGTAATGTCGTCGATTAAGAACGTTGTCACGCAGGGGATATGCTCCGAGGGCTACGACGTGCAATCCGTGCGTTCGATCAGCGGTGCCGCTCTTCGTTGTGTCATGGTTTGAAATGCTGAATCGGTGTTGCCATGGGGGACAGTCGTATCATCACCCCCATGGAATAACAGAATGAGTGATTGTGCCGTCCAGTCATAATCATTGCTTTGAGCAATAATATGAGCAGTGTCGTCGTTGAGGAAATTATCCAGAAAAGTAGGATCAAAGTTTATATCGCTTTGACTGCCAAGAGCAGAATGAAGTAGCAAATTGCGCACATTCGCCCTGTCATTTGTGGCGCTGTGAACGACAAAAAGGCGATCTAACGTAGGCTGAGGGGTCAATGATCGATAATATCGTCAGCCCAGATTACGACATGGATAATATTCGATCAAGGATTTTGTCAGATCATGAAATATTTGAGCTGAATATGCTCCTCCAAATCCAAGAAATGAAATATGAGAATGCGTCTAACCGCCGTATTGCAGAACGACCCGTAGTAAAGACGACGCAACTTGCATTCTGGATCATGCTGTCGACAATTTGTAGGGTAGGGGAATTAAGTATGTCCCGCTGTGAACATGTCGATTTCGACTCGAAAACGTGGCAAATCCCTAAAAAGGACGTTAAAAACAAAGTATCTGCAATCGTGATCTTTCTGACTGACTATGCTTTTTATTACTTCAAAAAGCTCTATGAAATTACAGGTTACAGTGATTGGTGCTTTCCAGACTCGACAGGTGAGAACTGCATTGGTAGAAAGGTCATCGCAGATCAAATTAGCGACCGTCAAGTGATGTTTAAGCTTGATGCAGACGGTAACCCAGCGCGCCCAAAGAAGAATCGTAAGAACGATAACTCACTGGTGCTGGGCCGTGGCGAAAACGGCAAATGGACACCTCATGACGTTCGCCGGACAGGTTCCACCATCATGCAAAGATTGAATATCCCCTTAGTTACTATCAACCGCTGCCAAAATCACGTTGTTCCGGGTGAGAAGGTGAACAGACATTATTTGCACCATGATTACGCCGGGAAACTAAAGAGGTGTGGGACTTGCTTGGTAATTACTTAGGAATTGCGATGAGTGGCAGTGATACAGAAGAATTCGTGTTGTCCAACTCAATAAAAAACGTAATCCATTTGCCTTAAGCACTTCGTGAATGAAAAGTGATTCATTCTCTAGTCACTAGGTTGCCTTTAGAGTAATATCTTTGCGTTCACAAAAGTTCCTCTATGTAGCTAGATGTCATTGTAATAATTTTACTAAAGATCTACTTACGAGGGCTATCAATTGCACAACTCGAATCAAAAGACAAAGAATAATAAATGTCCCAAACATCTAATAACCTCGCCACCGACTCTTGGGCAATTGCCGACCTGCTGCGCGGTGACTTCAGACAAAGCCAATATGGCCGCATTATTCTGCCGTTTTGTTTGCTACGCCGCTTAGAGTGCGTGCTGGAAGCAAGCAAAGAAGCAGTACTCGCTGAACACCAAAAAGTACAGGCGATGAATCTGCCAGAAGAAGCGCAAGAAAAACTCATTTTGCGCTCGACGGGTGGATTGAGCTTCTTTAATACGTCCAAAATGGATCTATCCAAGCTTGGTGAGAGCGGTATCAAAGCCAACTTAGAAAGCTACATCCAAAGCTTCTCCAAAGATGCGCGTGAAATCTTTGAATACTTCAATTTTGCTGAATTCATCGGCCAACTGAGCGACGCCAATCTACTCTACAAGGTCGTACAAAAGGTACGCACCATTGATCTGAGCCCCAATGTCGTCTCGAATCATGATATGGGGTTGGTCTTTGAAGAACTGATCCGGCGCTTTGCAGAGAGTTCTAATGACACCGCAGGTGAACACTTCACCCCACGCGACATCGTCCGGCTGACAACCTCTTTGGTCTTTATGGAAGATGATGAAGCACTGACCAAGCCTGGCATTATCCGCACCATTTACGATCCTACCGCAGGGACAGGCGGTTTCTTGTCTGCCGGTATGGAGTATGTGCACGAGCTCAACCCCAACGCAGTCATGCGTGCCTTCGGCCAAGAATTAAACCCCGAAAGCTACGCCATTTGTAAAGCGGATATGCTGATCAAAGGCCAAGAGGTCAGCAACATCAAGCTGGGCAATACCCTGTCTAACGATCAGCTCTACGCGACCACATTCGATTACATGCTCTCTAATCCACCATTTGGCGTTGATTGGAAAAAAATCGAAGACGACATCGCCAAAGAACACACTGAAAAAGGCTTTGATGGCCGCTTTGGTGCTGGTTTGCCGCGTGTCTCGGATGGCTCCTTGTTATTCCTGCTGCACTTAATCAGCAAGCTGCGCGATAGCAAAGAAGGAGGCGGTCGCATCGGCATTATTCTCAATGGCTCGCCCTTATTTACCGGTGGCGCTGGTAGCGGTGAATCAGAAATCCGTCGCTATATTTTAGAATCCGATTTGCTCGAAGCTATCGTCGCCTTGCCCACCGACATGTTCTATAACACCGGTATCGCTACCTACGTCTGGGTCTTGTCGAACAAAAAAGTACCTGAGCGTAAAGGCTTGGTACAACTCATTAACGGCAGCAACCTCTGCGGCAAGATGCGCAAATCCTTGGGTAGCAAGCGCAATGAGATGAGCGATGACGATATCCGCACCATCACGCAATGCTTTGGTCACTTTGAAGTCGTCGATGCACGTGAGCTGGATAAACCGACTGAGGCTAAAAGCAATCGCGGTCGTCAATCTGCCAATCCCAAGACAGAAGCCGCCAAAACCTTCGCCGCCAAAATCTTCAAAACCCATGAATTTGGCTACCGCCGCATCACCATAGAACGTCCGTTGCGCCAGTCTTATCAGTTTAGCGATGAACGTATCGCCACTTTGCGTTTTGAATCCGGTGCGTTAAATAGCGTGATGCAATGGGTCTACACAGAATTCGCCCATCTACCCGCCGCGCTGTGGAGCGACGCAGCGGATTGTCGGCATTACGGCGACCTCAGCAGCCATGAAGAAGCGATTCGCCGCCACATCAAGATCCATTTTGCTGACCTCAAAGAAAAGCAAATCAAAGACTTGCTCAATCGCGATACCTGGACCAGTACCAAAGCGACCATGCTCAAAGCCCAGGCGCTGCAATCTAAGCTAGGCAACGCGCAATTTGACGACATGAATCACTACGACGATGCCATCGCTGGCGCAGCCAAAGCCGCAGGCATCAGCTTGGATGCCAAAGACAAAAAAGCCATCGAATCCGCCGTCAGCTGGAAAAACCCGTCGGCTCAGCCAGTCATCAAAAAAATCCACAAAGCCAAAGTCGCCCCAATCTACGGCTTGTTTAACGTCGAGGGCAAAACCATCGAATACAAAGCCGATGGTGATTTACGGGATTTTGAAAATGTCGCCCTCGATCCGTCTAAAACAGTCAACGACATCAACGAAGCCTACTTCAACAAAGAAGTTCAGCCGCACGTACCAGACGCCTGGATCGACGCCAGCAAGAAGGATGATAAAGACCAGCAAATCGGCATCGTCGGTTATGAAATCCCGTTCAATCGCCATTTCTACCAATACCAACCACCGCGCGATCTTGCAGAAATCGACGCCGATCTGGATGCCGTGAGCGCAGAAATCATGAAGCTGCTGCAAGAGGTGCATTCATGAGCAACGTCAATGTGAGTCATGTTGCGCAGCCTGACTTTGCCGAAGTCGTCCACCTGATCACCGCCGCCCGCCAGCAAGCGTACCAAGCGGTCAACACCACCCTGATCGAACTATATTGGCAGGTTGGTGCCATCATCAGCAATAAAATTAAAGCCGCAGTATGGGGCGATGGCGTGGTAGACGCACTGGCAAAACACTTAGCGACCACGCAGCCTAACCTCAAAGGCTTTACCCGTGCCAATATGTTTCGTATGCGGCAGTTTTACGAGACATATCAGGATGATAAGATTGTCGCACCACTGGTGAGACAATTGCCGTGGACACACAATCTGATTATCTTGAGCCAAAGCAAGCGCCCTGAAGAGCGTGATTTTTACCTGCGTATGGCAGTCCAAGAACGCTGGAGCAAACGCGAGCTGGAGCGACAATTCAATACCGCCTTGTTTGCACGGGTGGTGTTGAATCCGATAAAAGTCTCACCAGCGGTGACACAATTACACCCAGAAGCCCTCAGCGTCTTCAAAGACAGCTACATCGTTGATTTTTTAAGTCTGCCAGAACAACACAGCGAGGCGGATCTTCACCAAGGCTTGCTCGCCAAGCTTAAGCACTTCTTGCTCGAACTGGGACGCGACTTTTGTTTTGTCGGTAGCGAATACGCTATCCAAGTCGGCAAACAGGACTTTGCCCTCGATCTCTTATTCTTTCATCGCGGCTTGAATGCCCTGGTCGCGATTGAATTGAAAGTCGATCGTTTTAGCCCAGCACACTTGGGGCAACTCAACTTCTATCTGGAAGCGCTGGACCGCGACCACAAAAAGCCACACGAAAACCCTGCCATTGGCGTGTTGCTGTGCGCCAGCAAAGATGATGAAGTCGTCGAATACGCACTGAGCCGCAGCTTGTCTCCCGCGATGATCGCTGAATACCAAACCCAACTGCCCGATAAGAAATTGCTGCAAGCCAAGCTGCATGAGTTTTATATGTTGAATCTGGCGCAGGAGGGGGAGGTATGAGTCGGTATAAGGCTTATCCTGAGTACAAAGACTCAGAAGTAGAATGGCTGGGGCAAATTCCTATTCAATGGAAGCTTACGCGAGTTAAATATATATCTGAACTGACGCCGAAGAAGCCCATCATAGAAAGAAGCTTGGAGTGCAGTTTCATTCCAATGGAAAAGCTTAAGACCGATTCGATAATGTTAGATGAATCCCGCGTTGTCGGTGACGTTTATGATGGCTACACGTATTTTCAAGATGACGACATATTGATGGCCAAAGTGACGCCATGTTTTGAAAATAAAAATATTGCAGTTGCAAAAAACTTGGCGAACGGAATTGGATTTGGCTCGTCCGAAATTTACGTGATACGAACCAAAAGAGACGTTTGCAATAGATATTGGTTTTACCGCTTTCAGGAAGATTCCTTTATGGATGTCGCTACTGCAGCGATGACCGGTGCTGGTGGCTTGAAACGCGTTCCTTCTGATGTAATTACAAACTTTACCGCAGCCTTGCCATCATTTCTTGAACAACAAAAAATCGCCAGCTTCCTCGACCACGAAACCGCTAAGATTGATACCCTGATCGCGAAGCAGCAAGAGTTGATCAAGCTGCTGAAAGAAAAACGGCAGGCGGTGATTAGTCATGCCGTCACCAAAGGCCTCAACCCCAACGCCCCCATGCGCGACTCCGGCGTTGAGTGGCTGGGTGAAGTGCCAGCGCATTGGGTCGTTGCTGGATTTAAGAAATACTTGAACAACATTGTCGATTATCGTGGAAAGACACCAGAGAAATGCGATTCCGGAGTTTTTTTAGTTACCGCTCGCAACATAAAAAACGGGAAAATTAACTATGAGGCATCGCAGGAATACATCGCGGAACGCGACTACGAGATTGTAATGAGTCGCGGTAAACCCCGAATTGGCGAGATCCTATTTACAACTGAAGCACCTTTGGGTGAAGTTGCTAGCGTAGATAGAGAAGATATCGCCTTAGCACAGAGGATTATTAAATTTGATGGTCATGCAGGTGTCCTAAGTAACGACTATCTAAAATATTTAATTATGTCGGATCAATTTCAGCAGAGTTTGTTTATGTTTGCATCTGGTTCAACTGCTCTAGGGATAAAAGTTGAAAGGCTTGTGTATTTGCGGGCTTTGGTACCTCCGATGAGCGAGCAACTGAATATCGTAAATCATATACAGACGACCTCAAACAGACTTGATAATCTTATCCAGAGAGCTGTAGACGCGATAGACGTAATCAAGGAACGCCGCACAGCCCTAATCTCCGCCGCCGTCACAGGAAAAATCGACGTACGCGATTGGCAGCCGCCTGTGTCAGAGGCACAAGCCGCATGAGCAGCGCAAGCGCCCGCGCCGTCATTCCCGCATGTTTTTGGCGGGAATCCAGTGACGTGAATTTACGCGCAGCGTCTTATCAAAAATGGCGCGATGCGAAGTTAAAGCCGCTGGATTCCCGCTTTCGCGGGAATGACGAAGGGTGTGTTCGGATTTCAAATGGGTGTCAACTTAAATTCTATAGCGTAACAAGATAGTTCAATCGAGAAGTGAGAACTCCAAAAATGAATCAAATTGCCCCGCAAAACCCCTTACTGCAAGCCATACGTGAGCTAGTTCAGCAGGCACGCCAGCAAGTCCAGCGCAGTGTGGATAGCGCGATGGTGCAAACTTATTGGCATATTGGCCGCTTGATTGTGGAAGATGAACAGCAGGGCGAGGCTCGGGCCGAATACGGCGCGCAACAACTTGAGCAATTAAGTACACGATTGACCGATGAATTTGGCAAAGGGTTTGATGTACGCAACCTGCGCAATATGCGTGCTTTTTTTCGAGCATTTCCAATTCGGTACGCACTGCGTACCGAATTGAGTTGGACGCATTATCGTTGTCTGATTCGCATCGAAAATCCTGACGCACGCGAGTGGTATGCGCAGGAAGCTATTACACAGGGCTGGAGTGCCAGAGCCTTGGAGCGGCAAATCGGCGTGCTTTACTACGAGCGTCTGCTTGCCAGTAAGGAACGATTGCCGGTAGAGCTGGAAGCCAAAGTTCAAACCGATGCGCTGCAATTGCATCCTAAAGACTATTTGCGCGATCCTTATATTTTGGATTTTCTGAATTTGGACAGCGGTGCTTACCAGGAAGCCGATTTGGAAAATGGCATCATCAATAATTTGCAAAAATTCTTATTAGAGCTGGGTAAAGGCTTCGCCTTTGTTGAAAGACAGCAGCGTATCAAGACTGAGGATGGTGACTATTTCATTCATTTGGTGTTCTATAACTTCCATCTGAAGTGCTTTTTGCTGATCGACTTAAAGCTCAATAAATTGACGCATCAAGATGTCGGGCAGATGGATATGTATGTGCGTATGTACGAAGAGCAAAAACGCCGAGCCGACGACAACCCGACCATCGGTTTAATTTTATGCAGCGAGCACAATCACACCGTGGCTAAATACTCTGTTTTAAAAGATAGCCAACAATTGTTTAGTTCGAAATACCTCACCGAACTCCCCAGCGAAGCCGAATTGAAACAAGAGTTAGAGCGCGAACGATTACGCGTGCAATTGCAATTGGCCGAAAGAAAGAGCGATGCATAATGACAATAGAAATTAGAGCGCAATGATGAGCAAAGCCAACGAACTGACCTTTCAAAATGACATGATCCGCCAGCTACAAGCCAACGGCTGGTTGCTAGGCAAAGCAGAGCATTACAACCGCGAACTGGCTTTGTATCCTGAGGATGTGCTGGGCTTTGTCAAAGACACGCAAGATGAGCAATGGCAAAAATTTTGTGCCTTGTATCCGGTGCAGCCTGAGCAAAAGTTCTTGGAGCGTTTGGCGCAGCAATTGAATAAGGCTGACCCCAATGCGGCGAATAAAGAAATCCGCAGCTTTGGTACGCTGGGCGTGTTGCGGCATGAGCTCAAAGATCGTAGCACGCGCTTTACTTTATGCCAGTTTGCACCGGAACATGATCTCAACCCGGATACGCTGGAGCGCTACAAGCAGAACCGTTTGCGCGTGGTGCCTGAGCTGACGTACAGCCCGTGGGCGACCGCTGCGCATCTGGCAGAAACGGGCGTTAAAGCCAAAGAATGGCGTATTGATTTGGTCTTGTTCGTTAATGGTATCCCGGTTGCGACGTTGGAGTTGAAGTCTGAATTTAAGCAAGCGGTACACAATGCGATGAAGCAGTATCGCACTACACGTTTGCCCGTGGACCCAATCACCAAAAAGCCAGAACCCTTGCTGACCTTCAAGCGCGGTGCGTTGGTGCATTTTGCGGTGAGTCAGTACGAAGTCTGTATGACCACGCGTTTAGAAGGCGAAAGCACTTTCTTCCTGCCGTTTAACAAAGGCACGCATGATGGCGGCGCGGGGAATGATGCCCCTGTAGACGTGAACCAATACGCGACCGATTATCTGTGGAACGAAGTCTTATTGCCCGATAACCTGCTCAAAATCCTTGGCCGCTATGTGCATTTGCAGATCGAAGACAAAGAAGACTGGGAAGGGCGCAAGTACAAAAAAGAAAGCCTGATTTTTCCGCGCTACCATCAATGGGATGTGGTGAACAAGTTGCTTGATGCCGCGCGCACAGAAGGGCCGGGGCACAAGTATCTGATTCAACACAGCGCCGGTTCTGGTAAATCCAATTCGATTGCCTGGTCAGCGCATCAATTGTCGTCACTCTACGATGACAAAGGTAACAAGCTATTCCATTCGGTGATCGTCGTCACTGACCGCACGGTGCTGGATGCGCAACTGCAAGACACGATTGCCCAGTTTGAGCAAACTGACGGTGTAGTGGGACGCATCAATAATCAAGAAGGCGATGGTTCTAAATCTGAAAAGCTTGCCAAGGCATTAGAAAACTCTCAGCCCATTATCATCGTCACGATACAAACCTTTCCATTTGTATTAAAAGCGATCGAAAACAGCGTCAGCCTTAAAGAGCGTAATTACGTCGTCATTGCCGATGAGGCGCATTCGTCGCAAACCGGTTCTACTGCCCGGCAGTTAAAAGAAGTCTTGATGGTCGATGGCAGCGCCAGCGAGGAGGATGAGTTATCGACAGAAGATATTCTGGATGCCGCCGTCTCCTCACGCCGCGCCTCTAACAACCTTAGCTATCTCGCGTTTACCGCCACACCTAAGACTAAGACCTTAGAATTATTCGGTCGCTTGCCGCGCCCTGAAGAGCCAGCTTCTAAGACCAATAAGCCAGCCGCATTTCATGTCTACAGCATGCGCCAGGCCATCGAAGAGGGCTTTATTCTTGATGTGTTGAAGAACTACACCAACTACAAAGTCGCTTATAACCTGGCGATGAAGATGAAGGATGTCGACCAAGAAGTCGAAAGCAAAAAAGCCAAGGTCAAGCTCAATCAATGGGTGCGTCTGCACGATCACAATATCAGCCAAAAAGTGATGGTGATCGTCGAGCACTTTAAAACCCACGTGATGGGCTTGTTAGGTGGCCAAGCGAAGGCGATGGTGGTCACCAGCTCGCGTAAAGAGGCGGTGCGCTATAAACAAGCGTTTGATAAATATCTCATTGAAAAAATGAAGAGCGAGCAAGGCTATCAACAGATCCATGCCATGGTGGCGTTTTCTGGCGAAGTCGAGTTCAACGACAAAGACCCGAATGCAGAGATGTTCCTTGGGCAGAAATTCACTGAAACCAATATGAACCCGAATCTCAAAGGCCGCGACATGCGCAAAGCCTTTGATACGGACGATTATCAAGTCATGATCGTAGCGAACAAGTTTCAGACCGGCTTTGACCAGCCTAAGCTGTGCGCGATGTACGTCGATAAAAAGCTGGGCGGTGTTGAGTGCGTACAAACACTATCACGCCTAAACCGTACTTATCCGGGCAAGGCTGAGGTGGGCACATTCATTCTGGACTTCTTTAACGAGCCGGAAGAGATTCTGGCGGCGTTTCAGCCGTACTTCCAGACGGCGGAGTTGGCAGACGTGTCGAATCCTAATCTGATATTTGATCTCTACGACAAACTACGCGCTGCCGATATCTTTACCTGGACAGAAGTCGAACAATTCTGCGATGCTTTCTTCGTTAAAAGTAAGAGCAACGCTGCAATCGCCAATATTTGCAAGCCTGCCGTAGAGCGCTGGCAGAAGCGCTATAAGCACGCAGTAGAAGCGTACAAGCAAGCCAAAGAGATGTTTGAGCGCCAAAAGAAATTGAACGACGCCGTGCTGATTGCGAATGCCGAAAACAGCTTCAAAGAGTGTAAGCGTGCAAAAGACGCCCTAGAGATTTTCAAAAAAGACCTTGGCACCTTTGTGCGCTTTTACGAGTTCATGTCGCAAATCGTCGATTACAACGACAAAGACCTGGAAAAACTCAGCCTCTACGCCCGTAACCTGCGCCCCATGCTGCGCGAGACGATCATGGACGACGACGACATCGACTTATCCAGCATCGTGCTAAGCCACTACCGCGTCTCTAAAATTCGCCAACAACATTTAACGCTACAAGAGAACAGCGAAGAATACAAGCTGGAACCAGGCGAGGGAGCAGGTACCGCAAAAGCGAAAGACAAAAAGACCGAGTTCTTATCCCAAATTGTTCACCGCTTAAATGAGCTGTTCATCACCGATCAACTCACCGATGGCGATTTGGTTAGCTACGCCTACACGATTAGCGACAAGGTACGTGAAAATGACATCGTCATGCAGCAAATCGCCAATAACAGTGCGGAGCAGGCGATGTTGGGGGATTTTCCTAGGGCGGTGGATGATGCAATTTTGGGTAGTGCAGACGCACATCAGAATCAGATGATGCAGTTGTTGTCTGATCCGAGCAAGGCTAGATTATTTTCTAAGCTTATTTTTGAGATTGTGACCAGCGCGACAAGATAGTTTGGTAGTGACAATATTTTTTTAAGAAGCCATTGAAATTTTTTTTTGTAAGGTCGAACGTGCTCAATGCAATATTAAGCGGGAAAAAAGTAGGAAGTGGGCTAGCAGGTCTGAGCTTGCACGATAGCTTTGATGGATCTGAAGATCTTTTGACTTCTTCATTTTTGGAACGATTATTTTATTTTGAAGATAAGGTGCTTCAAGATATTTTCCTATCGCCTCAATTATGGCCAGAACTTCGCTATGATCGAAATGATGTTGTGCAAGAAATTTTATTTTGGCCGAAATTTGAGTTGCCGCAGCAACAAGTCGAGCCTGACTGCGTCATTATTTTTAATGAATGTATCGTAGTCATAGAAGCGAAGCGATGGGATTATCAAATTCAACAAAATCCGGAGCAGCTAGCGCGAGAATATCTTGCAGTAAAAAATAAATATACAGAGAAAGAAATCTTGATCCTTTGTGTTGGTGGTTTGGGAAATGATCAACCGAATACGATACGGGAATTAAAAGCAAAAACTATTACGGCTCTTGATGGTCTTACACCATCTAAGACTCGCAATGCTGATATTCGTTTTGCTGGTATTTCATGGGCGAATTTACTTGAACTCACGCGTAACTGTGTGTCACTTGAAAACAGCAACGCCGCAAGAAGAATTTTTATCGACATTGAGTCAGCGCTGGACGCACACGGCTTAAGTAGGTCTACACCAGTCTGGTTGTACGAACTGACTAACGAGGCTTGGCAAAAATTTCGTATGCTCCCCAGCCACATTCCAACTTGTTTTACGCCGACGGAGTTGCTGTCTGAAAATGTGGACGCTGTTTCAACGACATTTACTTCATTAAAAATTACGACTGAACCAAGCTTTTTTTGGAAATCACATTAAATCATTAACCCATAAACTCATTAAATTAAGGTAACGATGTCTCAATCTTCTGAAGAAACAAAAGCAGCGCTCACCGACGTGCGAAAAGCATTTCGTTTACTGTGGGCCTATAACAAACGCGTTTTTCATATAGTACAAAGAATTAACGAGCAGCTTGGATTTACTTTCTATTACACAGACAATTGGATCGCGCCTAAAAGTAGCGGTTCAGATTTTTGTACACGATGGGCTTGGGATGCACTTCCTACCGTCACAACAGGGTGGCTGATGTTGAGGCCAAATAAAAAAGAAGATGGAACGATCGTTACTCGCCCAGGTGACCAAAGTAACAATCCGTTGAAGGGCGAAATGCTCTTACATATTCTGCTGGTATCTGATAGCGGTTTTTCAGACGTTTATGCTAAACAAAAATCCGAACCTGACCCTTTAAAGTTTGCGGCGCCTGAATCTGCCGAGAGTCGCCTGATTTTGTCGATCTATGTTAATGACGTTGATCGGACAGAAAAGTTGAATTGGTACGACAGTATTTTCAAGCCAAATGCATCGAAAGCCGACTTTCTAGATAACTTCAAAAAAGAAAATCTAAATAACAACATTCGTCGTTATAGCAAATCTTATCTCTTGGAAGAATTTTTGGATGATGAGGGACTGATGTCGAGGATTAGTGAATTTCAAGACGGCGCACAGAACGCACTGAAAGTATCTTTAGGCTTAAGCTAGTACTCCAAGCGTCCATTTGAACAAGTGAACGCATGCTCGCCAAATTTAAGTCATTTATTCCACTCGTTTAGGTGGTGATTCTTCGTATAGCCACACGTTATACTTGATTTAATAAGTGACGTAGAAGCTGTCAGACGTTGAGCGTCGTCAGTAAAAAAAGTTTGTCATGACACACGACACGTTATATATCGCTTTTCATTTTTAAAAATCTTATTTTGATGTAAGGGGAAATTAGTTGTCAGTTCAACATATAGGAATTTTTATCTCATCTCGTTTTGCTGAATTCAACGATCTTCGTAAGGCGATAGCGCGGAAATTAAATGATTTTGCCTATGTCCCTTTACATCCTATTGAGCTCAATGATAACGGTGCTGATACCGAATCACCCTCATCACTTTGCATCAATTGGGTAAAACGCTCCGAGCTATTGATTCTGATTGTTGGTGATACCTACGGGCCTATTGTTCAAGGCACTGATTTGAGCTGTACACATATTGAATATCGTACTGCAATGGAGGAGGGGAGCGAAACACGCGTTTTACCTTTTTTCATTTCATCATCGCCGAAAGGCTCCGCTTCTTCTTTTGATGAGAAAAAGCTTGCCGAATTTAAATCGGAGGTGCTGAGTAATCAACGCGCTGCGGTTTATGATCGCCCCAAGACAGAAGACGATTTGCAATTGATTATCGATAGCATTGTCCACACTATTATTCGTACCGTTTGGGAAATTCGGTTTCAAGACAATGAACAGACGGCGGAAACAGACTGGGAAATCGGTGACGATGTCACTGGAATATCTGATACCGAGCTGACAAAGTTAACTTCAATTCGTCCGGAACCAATTTCGGAGATTGCATTACTACTCAAGCCACCTTCCGCTGAATCAGCACAAGATATCGCCCGAAACCAGAGGGCATTTGCTGCAGATGAACAATTGCGTGAAGCTCAGCTTGCACTGCAAATTAGTGAGAGGGGAATTGCAGAGAAACATCTGAGAGAGGCGTACGAACTCAGACCGTTGGATCCTGTTACGAACGAATGGCTCGCTCGTGTTTTGTTAAGTAAGGGTAAAAAAAGTGTGGCGCAAGAGGCCAGCAAATACGCAGAGAGAGCGGCCCGAATTTATGAAAAAACGGATCAGCCTTTACGTGCTGCTACTTCATTAATTCTTGCCGCTCGCGCAAGATCAGATGTTGATAAAGAACAGGCACAGAGCTACGCAGAAAGCGCTGTTGAGCAAGCCGGATGGTATGCACAAGCACATTTGGAACTTGCCCGGCAGCGTATTCATGCTGGAAAGATAGTCGATTCGAAGGCGTCATTGAAAAGAGCCTTTTACTGTCATCCAATTGTTCTAGACAACATTCTCGGTGATCTCGCTTTTGAGAAACACAGAGCGGATCTTGAGAATCTTATCAACGGGATTCAGACAGAGATAGATATTCCTGCGCAAAATATTCTGTTCGCACAAAGTAAAATTTCTGACATCTTAGGTCGATCTAACTCAAGAGATCAGAGCTTCATGTCGAGCCCAGTCCTGTCTCAGAGAATTTTCTCCTGCAGACGCATGATTCGACGTCAATTGCGAGACATTCGTGCGAAAGCAGTAGACTATATCCAGGCAAATAGGATGCGCAGGGAAATACATTGCGAGAGTGATGAGTATGCACTGGACGTCGGTGCGATGACCTTAAACATCAAACATATCATTGAAATTACCAAAGCGCCAGAAATAGGAAAGACGTTCGCCACTGGCGACGTGGTGCTTTGTTATCGTCTTTCTGGTTCAACAGTCATCCATACGTGGCTTGCACCAACTTCTCTCGAGATTCGTAGTATGTCCAAAGTGAAGGATGTTACGTTTACTGGACAGGACAAAATTTTAACGTGGAGTCCTAAGCTTACGTCTACTTCGGTAAAAGAATACAGAACCAAAGAACAGAACTACAACGAAGATCTTGCTCGGAAAGTGCGTGAGAAATCAATTTTAGGAGAGAAGGAAAAAAACGAAATTAATTCTCAAAGACGAGGATTTGCGCTCGGTGCCATTGGCGCTATTTGTGCATTTCCTTGGATGGAATTTTCATTCTTTCAGTTAGCAGCCGCTGTTACTGCCGCCTATGGTTTGAGTAATGGTTTCAGAGCGTTTTCTCGATTGCCACAGCTGCGTAAGCAAATAGCGCAAAGCGAAGCGGATATCAGTCGATTAAATCTGGCGATTAAAACGATTGAAGACAATATCTCTGAAATACAGAACCAAGCTGTTAGTGTGAAAAAGCAGTTACTCGATGCGATTGATATTTTCGAAAAGAAGGCGATTTCATTGTTATCAGTTGTGATGCCTTTTACGGGTATTCGTAGCGCACGGATAGGTGATTGGGTCGTTGTAGATACGAAAACGATCGACACTTATGCCAAAAAATTAGGAATGACCGTTGTCATTATCGATGATGAGTTACTTCAGATAAAAAATAATCTCGGATTATTTCGTGTAGAGCAGAAGAATGGAAGCGAAATCAAGCTTTCAAGAAAAAAGGCCTATTTCCCGTAAAAATTTGAGTTGTTTAATATGACTGTCATTGTCAGGTCTTCGTATTGCTTTTATTGCGCTGTATTCAAAAGTATATCGATACATGACAATGACATTTTTTAATGGTGCTATATCGCTACTGGTTGATGAAACTTAGCGTGTGGGTTTTGTTTTCTCTGTAAGTAGTGATTTCCCATTCGGCTGGCAGTAAAGCAAAGAATTGGTTTTCATGTTTCATTCCCTGTTCTTCATTACCCAAAGCAAAGCAACAGTTTGCAGCGGTTGCGTAAATCCACTTTTTATCTGACCGATCATCAAAGGATGGGGAATTCATCAACACGATCAAAGACGCCAAGATAGCCTCTCGTGTTTTTCTTGCGCAAATGCGATCATAAATTTTCTCTTCAGCATTGTCTTGCAACGTTGATCGATAATCATGACAGAGGGCTAAATTTTCGCCGTTATAGTAGTCTCGACGTACTTCATAGCCGCGGTTGTAGTATTGAATAGCGAAATCAAGATGTGTCGCGTTTTTTGTCGCTAACCAGAGTCGCTTGTGGATCGCTCCCGTTATTCCTAATGTCTCAGGGTCGTTAGTATCGTCAGGCAACAGTTGCTTGATAATCGCTAAGCCAGCATGCAAGGCTTCTAATTCTGTTGGTTTTTTAAATTTATAGGTTGCTAAAGCGAGTTGCTGTAAAACAAATGGATCGTTTTGTGTTAGTCGATTAGCTCTGCTAAATGCATTAATTGCATCGCCAAATGAACTTGCACTCATTGCGTGTTTGCCAGCTTCAATGAGGTTGGAAAGATTATCCTGAAACGCTTCGGTTTCTTTGACCAGTTCTTTATACTGCTCATCAGAAAGCATGGGTTGCTTAAGTTTTGGTATGTAGGTGTAGACTGGGCTATCGGGTTTTTGAGATAGCATCGCGCTCTTGATTAGGTTCTCAAGTTCGAGTCTCGCTCTTATCGCTTCCCGATATCCAATGTCTGTCCCAAGGTGCTCATATTTAAATGTGTTGATAGCCCAAACCCTGATGTGGGCGTTCTTCGTTGTAAAACATAAAGTATTTCGTTAAACCAAGCATCAGCTCCGGCACCGTAGCGTAACCATTTAAGTAGATGTCCTCGTACTTCACATTGCGCCACAGCCGTTCTACAAAGATATTGTCCAACGCTCGACCTCGACCATCCATGCTGATCCTGATGTCGCGGTGCAGCAGAACCTTAGTAAAACTATCGCTGGTAAATTGCGATCCCTGATCCGAATTAAATATCTCTGGTTTTCCATAGTGCCTGATTGCTTCTTCCAGGCAGTCCACGCAAAACCCTGCATCCATCGTATTCGACAATCGCCATGACAACACCTTGCGTATGCGTCCGACAGATCCACCTAAACAATCAGTGATTTGACGAATTCAATCGCAACGGCAGCAATTCATCAATACGATTATTTTTACAGGTAGGGAGTTTTTCCAACGTATCTTTAAGCCAAGCGA